>JBARMF010000120.1:0-9938 GCA_049802315.1 Candidatus Udaeobacter sp. | reverse complement strand
ATTTTGGCAAAAAAATTGATTCGGGCAGCGCACGCTTAAGGAGAAACAACTCTAGAAGAACTCGTGCAACCGCCCGAATCGCCTTAACCTGTTAGATTGGACAGCATGCAGCAGCGTGCGTTCGAACTTTTTTACGAGAAATTCGTGCGTGGTCTGAATTCCGGTATTTAGAGGCGCAAACGACGCGACACACGCGATCCGGTCCCAAGATTGTCCCCACAGACGGCCGCGGTTTTACAGGAGATTTCCCTGCACAAGGGTCGCAACTTTGGCTGCTTCGTCCTGCACCTCCTGAAGAAGCGACTTAAACTCACATTTTTCCAGTGCTGCGATCAGGGCGGGATAATTGGGATCGATCCGCAAATCATCAATCGGCACAGGCAGATCCATCTCACAATCGAGATCGACCATTTTCCGGTTTTGCAATATCTGCTCGCGAGCGCCGGCCAATTTCTCGCGCGTGCGCACGCTTTTCACCTTGTCGAAATTGTTCAGTAACGGTTCGAGACCACCGAATTCACGGATCAACGCGGCTGCACTTTTACGACCCATTCCGATCCCGGGAATGTTGTCCACCGAATCGCCGGTCAACGCGAGGACATCACCAATCAGCCCGGGCGCAACGTCCCATTTCGCTGTAACCTGTTCTTCGCCGAGTAATGCGAACGCCTCCTTGGGTGACGCAAGATCTGCCTTGGCGGTGGTATAAACTTTCACGCAGGGACCCACGAGTTGAAACAGATCTTTATCGTTGGTCGCGAGTACCACGTCCATGCCGATCCGTTTGCAGGCCGAGATCGCATAACAACCCATCAGGTCGTCGGCCTCGGTATCTGGAAGGGAAATATTTCGGAAGCCGAGCAACGCGGTAAGCTGCTTTTGGATAAACTCGAGCTG
Organism: Candidatus Udaeobacter sp.; assembly: GCA_049802315.1. GTDB lineage: Bacteria > Verrucomicrobiota > Verrucomicrobiia > Chthoniobacterales > UBA10450 > Udaeobacter. The sequence continues at coordinate 9,041 of JBARMF010000120.1, read as the reverse complement.
GGGAATCATTGGTTTGGGCATTTCTTTGCGCGTTTCTTTGTAAGCAGGTTGCAGCTCTACTCGCTTCTGCGGCAGGCCTTCATCCCAGACGACCGCTCCCAGGTCAGGTTGCAAATGTTTCACCATTAACCGCAGCGTTTTGGTAAAACCGAAGATGGCGTTGGTAGGTTCGCCCCGTGAATTCGAGAGATTAGGGATGGCGAAAAACGACCGGTAAACGTAGTAATGACCGTCAATCAACAGCAGTCTCATTGCAGGCTAATGCTGGATTCTGAATGCATGATGCTGGATGATCAAGGAGTGAACGACGAATGGATCGTGCGTGTGCAGGGCGCGGAGTACGGCCCGGCGAATATCGAAACTCTCCGCGAATGGAAAAGCGAGGGGCGATTGCTCCCTTCCAATGAGGCGCGCCAAGCCGAAGTCGATCTTTGGACAACAGCAGCGGAAATCCCCGGACTCTTCAGTATGCCGCCGGCGGTGCCGTCCACCGATTTCACACAACCGCCCATACAAGTCGCCCGCCGCAGCTTTGCTGAAATTTTGACGGAGACATTGCAGATTTATCGAAAAGGCTTTTTTCAATTCCTCGGCCTCACGCTGTTGGTGTTGTTGCCGTCGATATGCAGTCAGCTCGCAACTGCGTTCGTCAAACCGTCGCAAGGCCCCAACGTCGATATCCTTTCGGTTCTCGCCGGGGGCTTCGCCTTTCTGATGTTCATACTTTCGATTGTGATGTGGCCGGTTTACATCGCGGGAATCCAAATTCTCACGGCGGAAATTGTGCGCGGAAACCGATTCAGTTTGGTCGCGGTGCTCAATGAAGCAGTGAAGTTTTGGCCACGAGTCGCCGCGCTGTGCATCTTCGTCTATGGGGTGTTCTTTTTATTGACGGTGTTCGGCTTGGCGATTGCTGCCATGTCTCTTGCCGCTGGGTCGTCGGTGTTGCTGGTTCTTGTCGCGATGGCTTTACTCATCCTGCAGGTTTGGATGTTCGGCCGTTTCTTCGTGAACGTTCTCTTTTGGCAGCAGTTTACCGTTCTCGAGAACGCGGGATTCATCGATTCATTGCGTGAAAGTCGCGATCTGGCTCGCAGCGGAAGCGATCTTCCGCGGTTTCAACGCCCGTTGTGGCGTGGTGCATTCATCGCCTCCATCTGGTTTGCTGTTGTGATGGTGATCACGCTCGGTGCGCAGTGGGGGACGCTGCACCACTACTTGAACCAATTGATGACGACACAAGACCCTCAGGTGTTGTTGCAACAAATAACTGAAGCGCAGAAAGCCAGCGGTTTTAATATTGCCGCTTTCGCTTTGAGCGTTGTCGAGAAAGTTCTCCAGCCGTTGGTGGGAATCGCTTTCGTAGTCGTTTACCTGGACACCAAACTTGAACTGCCTTCACACGTTGAACCAATTGCACGCGCTGGCGAAGGCGACGCCGTTCGCTAACCGTTCCGCGATCGTGTTCGTCAGCTAGGCGGAAGGCTCATTGGCACGGCTTTTTCTCCGCCATTCCGCGCGCGCTCCCGCAATCATTGGCGCCAGCTTGGCATAAAAGATCACGACGTATGACAAATATCCCGCGAAAGCGATCAGTTGCAGGGCGATTAGCCAGATGTGTCCATCTCGAGCGATAAAAAACTCGGGGCGCAAATGAATTGCGATCGCGCAGAGAACATTCACGAGAAAGAAAGCTGGCAACAACAAGCCGATGTTGAGCCACTGATCGCGTGTCACGAGCGCATACAACCGGTCGCTCACATCTCCGGTGCGATCCCGCACTCGCATGCGAATCATGCGCAGATCATACGCAAACAGCAACCAACCAACGCCGAGAAATGTTGCTACGAACGCGAACCAGCGCGCAGGATTGCCAAGTTGTGCGAATGAAAACGCCTCCACGAGCGCACAAGCAATATAGAGAAAATTATGCCCGAACTCTAAAGGCCAGCGTATGACCGTAAGAATGTGCAGTACGACACGCGACCAAAAGACGAGGATAATCACCAGACCCGAGAGCACGTACGGCCACATCTTCCAGTCCAATTTGGCAATCGGCTCGCGAGACGCTTCGATCAGCACTGTGAGCGCGACACCCTGAATGATGCTCACCAGTGTGAGCTCGATGTCGGCGATCATTGCATCGAGTTCGGAGCGACTTTCGCTTAGCGAGGTCACAATCCGACTCGTAACCGTTTCACGATAAAATTGTCAAGCCGTCGGAAACCTAGATGACAGGAGCGTGAAATTTTGGGTAGTGGTACAGTTTCAAACTGTACCACTGCCAAATTTTGTCCCGACAGCTGACGTATCCGCGATTCGCCTGTGCCAATTAGGCCAAACTTCATTTGCGAACAGAGAACAGCTCATCGCCTAAGTCGCTGAATTTCTCCATTTTGTGAGGATGCATTCGCTGCCTGCTTCTTTGGCACGAGGCGAGCTACTTGAACGGCTGAAACTCAAATCAGCAATCCAAGAAAGGAGATTTCAAAATATGAATCTAATTCGTTATCACGCTCCCGAATCAGCGCCATGGCCGGCGTTGGATCGCTGGAGCAATCTTCGGGACGAGTTGAACTCGTTCTTTGATATGCCGTTCTCGTCTGGTCTTGGCCGCACAGGCCAGCTTTTTACCGGTTGGTCACCCGCACTCGATCTTTACGAGAGTGGCGACCATTTCGTGGCGGTCGTCGAGTTGCCCGGAATGCGTAAGGAAGACATCGACATTTCTTTGCATGACGGCACGCTGACAATCAGCGGCGAGCGCAAACACCAAAGCAACAACGGTGAAACGGCTCAGCGCACAGAACGCTACGTCGGCACATTCCGCCGCAGCATTGCGCTGCCGACTCGTGTGGATGCCAATAAGGTTAGTGCCACTTATCAGGATGGAATCCTCAAGGTGACGTTGCCGAAAGCTGACGAAGCGAAACCGAAACAAATCCAGGTGAGCTAAACAGAAACTGAAAGGAATTTTACCATGAACACTTTAACCCGAGAAACTCGCGAATCTGATCGTAGCCAGGCGGAGCAATTTATTACGCCGCCGGCTAGCGTCAGAGAAATTGGTGATGGCTACACGCTCGAGATCGAGATGCCTGGAGTAAAAAAAGACGGCCTCGAAATTTCGGTCGAAAACAACGAGCTAACAATCATCGGACGGCGTTCGCTTCCGATGGTGGAAGGAACGTTGATTCATCGCGAATCGCGTCCGGAAAATTTCCGGCGGATGTTCGAGATCGATCCATCAATCGACGCCAACAAAATCGGCGCGAGGATCGATCAGGGCCTCGTGACGTTGACTCTGCCTAAGGCCGAGCACGTCAAGCCCCGCAAGATCACTGTCTCGTAAAGAATCGCATCGTCGAAGTTTTAAGGCCGCGAGCATCATGCTCGCGGCCTTTTTCGTTGCTATCGGTCGCCGGCGATCGCTTTTGTGCTTGGCGAATGCTCGCGCGCGTCGTAGTTAGATTCTTTCTGATATGGCGACAAAGACCGAAGAAAGAACCGCCGCTGATAAACTGGCTGCCGCGCGAAATAAGAACCTCGATCTGGCGATCCAGCAGATCGCGAAAGATTACGGCGAAGGTGCGATCATGCGTTTGGGCGGCGAAACGATCGTTGATATCGATGTCATTCCGACCGGCAACATTTTGATCGACCGTGCCCTCGGCGTCGGTGGATTTCCGCGCGGTCGAGTAGTCGAAATCTTCGGCCCTGAATCGTCCGGCAAAACAACGCTTGCGCTGACAGTTATCGCTCAGGCGCAAAAGCGTAGCGGCCTCGCTGCTTTTATCGATGTTGAGCACGCGCTGGATCCTGCCTACGCAAAGAGGCTTGGCGTTAATCTTGACGATTTACTCGTCTCGCAGCCTAGCTCTGGTGAGGAAGCTCTGCGGATATGCGAGACGCTCGTGCGCTCGAATGCGCTGGACGTCATCGTACTGGATTCCGTGGCGGCGCTGGTAACGAGAGCGGAGTTGGAAGGGGAAATCGGCGATACGACCGTTGGCGCACAGGCGCGTTTGATGAGCGCAGCGTTGCGTAAACTCACTTCCCTCATTTCGAAGGCGCGGACCTGCTGCATTTTCACAAATCAAATCCGCGAAAAAATCGGTGTGATGTTTGGAAACCCGGAGACAACTCCTGGCGGAAAAGCTTTAAAGTTTTACGCCAGTATGCGGGTCGATATCCGCCGAATCGGGGCAATTAAGCAGACTGACGGCGTTGTTACGGGTAACCGCACCCGCGTAAAAGTGGTGAAGAACAAGGTAGCGCCGCCATTCACCGAGGCCGAGTTCGACATCATGTACAATGAGGGAATTTCGTCAGTCGGCGCTCTTCTCGACGTCGCGTTAGAACAACAGATCATCGAGAAGCGCGGTTCCTGGTTAAATTACAAAGGGACGCAGCTGGCGCAGGGCCGGGATGCCGCAAAAGAAGTCTTGAAGAACGACAAGGCGCTATACGACGAGATCGAGGCCGCGGTGAAAGTGAAGCTGGACGAAGACAAGAGCTAGGTTCGCTACTTGATGTAGGTAGGGACGCCGCGCTGCGGCGTCCGGACAGCGCAGCGCGCTGTCCCTACCAAAGGCTCGCGGTTTCACGATTCCTGAAATTCGTGTTTATTCGTGATTACCCATGACGTCGGCTGAGATACGGCAATCATTTCTCGATTTCTTCCACGAGAAAAAGCACACCATCGTGCCATCGTCGCCGCTTCTTCCTGACGCTCCGAATCTGCTGTTCACAAATGCCGGCATGAATCAGTTCGTGCCGATTTTTCTCGGGCAACAGAAACCGCCGTGGAAACCGCCGCGCGTGGCCGATACGCAAAAATGCATCCGCGCCGGAGGAAAACATAACGACCTCGAAGACGTCGGGCTCGACACCTATCACCACACGTTTTTCGAAATGCTCGGCAACTGGAGTTTTGGCGATTATTTCAAAAAGGAAGCAATCGAATGGGCGTGGGAATTACTGGTCGAACGCTGGAAATTTCCGCCCGAACGGCTTTACGCGACGGTTTACCAGCCCGGCCCTAACGAGCCGAGCGAGTTCGATCAAGAAGCGTACGATCACTGGGCGCGTTTATTTCGGGAAGCGGATCTCGATCCAAAAGTTCACGTTCTCAGCAGCGGGAAAGCCGACAATTTCTGGATGATGGGCGACACCGGCCCCTGCGGACCGTGTTCGGAAGTGCACATCGATCTAACGCCAGACGGCGACACCCGTGGCGCGCTTGTGAACAAAAATGATCCGCGTTGCATCGAAATTTGGAATTTGGTTTTCATCCAGTTCAATGCGAACCCGGACGGCTCATTCACACCTTTACCGCAGCGACACGTCGATACCGGAATGGGTTTTGAGCGCGCCGTCGCAATTATTCAAGGCACCCAAAATCTCACCGATTTCTCCGGAACAACTTCGAATTACGAGACCGACGTCTTCCGCCCGATTTTCGACGAGCTGGAAAAACTGAGCGGAAAGAAATATGCGAGTACGCTGCCGACTGTAGGGCGTCTCTGTGAGACGCCGGCGGCTGACACAGCCGCCCTACAAAATCAGAACGAGCAGGAAAAGATTGACGTCGCTTTCCGCGTCATCGCCGACCACATTCGCGCGCTTTCGTTCGCCATCGCTGACGGGATTATTCCGTCAAATGAAGGCCGCGGATACGTGTTGCGTCGCATCTTGCGTCGAGCGGTTCGCTACGGACGCACACTTGGTTTTCACGAACCGTTCTTTTTCAAACTTGTCGATGTGGTGGCGATGACGATGGGAGACGTGTTTCCCGAGCTGCGTAAGAAGCAATCGAACATCAAGGAAACAATTCATCGCGAAGAAGAGACATTTAACAAAACACTCGACAGAGGTATCGCGTTATTTGAGCGTGAAGTTACGCGCATTCCGGGGAGCGCGGGCGCCTCGCCCGCCGTGTCACGCGCCTCGCGGGACACACCAACGGAAGCTCCCGGCGCGACGTACTACAAACGTCGCCTGCCGCATTTCGAGCGGCCTTGGGCGAAATACATGGTCACGTTTACAACGCTGGGGCATCGGAAACTTCCACCCCCCGAGCGCGACATCACGCTCCAAACGATTTTGCATGATGCGAGCAAAAAATACGAGCTCTATGCCGCATGCGTCATGCCTGATCATGTGCATCTGCTGCTCGAGCCGCAGATTGAAAATGAAGACTCCAAGGGAATGCCGGTCTTCTACACGTTGAGCCACATTCTCCAAACGCTGAAGAGTGTTTCGTCACATCGCATCAATAAGTTGGCGGCCGTGAAAGGTCAGCGTGTTTGGGAGAATGAGTCATTCGATCGTGTCATTCGCTCGGAGCACGATTTGGAGGAAAAGTTTCATTATATCTGCCGAAACCCTTGGGATTCGAAAGTGGCCAAGCCAGATGAAGACTACTTGTGGTTATGGACACCGCAGCCTGCACGAGTGTCCCGCGAGGCGCGGGACACTGCGGGCGAGGCGCCCGCGCTCCCCAGTACATCCGTGATCTCCGGCGACTTCGCGTTCAAGCTCTACGACACTTACGGCTTTCCGCTGGATCTCACGGAGCTGATGGCGCGCGAGCGCGGGCTCACTGTGGATGTTGCAGGTTTCGAAAGGTTGATGGATGAACAGCGCGAGCGCGGGCGCAAAGCCCAAAAGAAGGAAGAAATCCGTGTTGAAGATGGCGAACTCGAAGTCGAGCCGACCAAGTTTCTCGGGTACGATTTTCTCGAAACGGAATCTGTTGTCGACAGGGTCTTGCCAGGCAAAAAACCCGGCGAAGTGAACATTGTTCTCGATCGCACGCCGCTCTACGCCGAGATGGGCGGGCAAGTCGGCGACCGAGGATTGCTTCACGTGCCGGGACACGATTGGACCGAGATCGGTCAGTTACGCGTGATCGATACGCAAAAACGCGGCGACGTTTTTGTTCATCGCGCGCAGGTTGTGGAAGGTCGCGCGCCCGAGCCGGGCGAGGCGGTGCGCATCTCGGTGGATGCCGATCGGCGCAAATTGATTCAGGGACATCACACCGTGACGCATTTGTTGCACTGGGCATTGCACGAAGTTGTCTCGCGCGATGCTTCGCAAAAAGGCAGCTACGTCGGTCCGGACAAATTGACGTTCGACTTTTCCAGCGCGCCGCTCACGCCGGAGCAAAAGCGCGACGTTGAAAAATTAGTGAATGAAAAAGTCGCGGAGAGCGCGCCGGTTTCGTGGACTGAAATTCCGTTCGCCGAGGCCAAACAGCGAAAAGATATCATTCAGTTTTTCGGAGAGAAATACGGTGACAACGTTCGGGTTTTACAAATTGGTGGTGAACCGAAGAAACTGAACGGCTATTCGATGGAGCTATGTGGCGGAACACACGTGAGATCCACAGGCGAGATCGGATCGTTCCGTATGGTGAAAGAAGAAGCGATCGCGGCGGGAACGCGTCGCATCGAAGCGGTTGCCGGCGAAGCAGCGCGCGAGTGGGCGAATCAAGAAGCCGCGCGACAGCAGGAGAAGTTTGAGACGCTTGCACGCAAGAAACCGGACATCTCTGCGTTGCCGGCTTTCCAAGATAATGCGGCGACAGCCGAAACGCTGAAACAAATCGACGTGCGCGCGGCGCATCTTGAAAAAGTGGATGCGGAGGTTCGCGAATGGGAAAAGAAAACAGCGAAATCTGCGGAGGCAGAACTTAAGAGCAGGGCTGCTCAAATCGCCAGCGAACTGGAACGATCGCATGGTAAAGAAAATTTCTGCGTGGCGGAAGTACCGGATGCAGATGGAAAACTCCTCCAGGCAGTTGTGGATGCATTCAAGTCCAAATTCAAAGGTCCAATCTTTCTTGCCGGCACGCGAGACGGATTAGTCGCTTTGGTCGCTTATATCCCTGCAGCGCTGACGGCGAAATTCCAGGCGAACAAATTAATGCAACAGGTCGCGCCCATTGTAGGCGGAAAAGGCGGCGGACGTCCGGAGAGCGCGCAGGGCGCCGGGAAAGACGCCAGCAAATTGCCTGAAGCGATAGCGAAAGCGAGAGAGCTCCTGAGTTAACGCAACGGCAGAACCTGCAAGCCAGTTGTCATTCTGAGCGAAGCGAAGAATCTCAGAATGACAGCGCTGCATCTGGAGTATGTTTTATGGCGCGCTCGTGCTCGGCGTTCGCGCATGTTTCACAAGCAGCTTCGGATTTTTGCCGTCCAGCAACATTCGGTAAATCGACGCCTGGTTTTCATTTTCCTTTTGAATGATGCAGAGGAATTCGTTGGCATTCAGCCAAAATGGTTCCCAAACAAAGTCATCTTTGCCCGTAATGCGCACCGCTTTGTCGGCGTTGAGATCGAGTTTTTCAATCGCGGGCTGGGGACCATCCCAGTTTTTGCGCTCGTGCTCCGAGCCACAATCGACATCCATGAGCAGCGTGTTGCCGTCCGGCGAAATGCTTAGCCGATCGCCGCTGTTCATGCTCGCATCAGTCAGAATCTTCGCGAGCTCCCACTTCTTCTGAACGTTCCCGTCCAGATCAATCTGATAAATGTTGTCCAGATCGTGGCAGAAAATCGATTTGCCATCGCGCGCCCATTCCGGCGCGCCGAACGCTTCGGGCCTTAGCTCTGCATTCTTCACAAACCGGAACCCAGAGCCATCGGCGTTTACCAGACCGAGTTGCCACGCTTTGTCTGCCATGACTGAAAAAGCAAGCTGTTTTCCATCCGGCGACCAGACAGGACCGAAACAATTGTCGCTCGGAATATTTGGTAGAACTGTCACTTTGCCGCTGGCAACGTCGGCGATTGCAATGTGGCGCTCGGGACCGGGGCGATTCTTCGCGTCGCCTTCCGTGTTAAATGCGACGCGTGTGCCATCCGGTGAAACTTCGGGCAACGCGCCGTCCGCAACTTTCTTTGAATGCGTACCGTCGACGTCGGAAAAGAAGATCTTTTCGCCGCGTTCGTATGCGATTTTGCGCTGTGCCGCATTAGCGAAGGCGGAAAACGCGACGCAAAGGAAGATCGCAACAATGAATTGCTTCATGC
>JBARMF010000119.1:0-18535 GCA_049802315.1 Candidatus Udaeobacter sp. | reverse complement strand
CTCTGCGGTGGGTCTCTATGGTGTGATGAGTTTTTCGGTAAGCCAGCGCACACAGGAGTTTGGAATTCGAATGGCGCTTGGAGCGGATGCGCGCCGGATTTTCCGAATGGTTATGACGCAGGGCGCGTGGCAATTGCTTATTGGTCTTGTGCTCGGCGCTGGCGCCGCCGCTTTGTTGCTGGGAGTCCTGGTCGCGGCGGCATTGCGAAACATTCTCTTCAAAGTAAACGCGCTTGATCCTTCCATTTATTTGGCAGTCGCCGGACTGCTGACAGTTGTTGCCGCGCTTTCCTGTTTTATTCCCGCGCGGCGCGCCACGCGCGTCGATCCCGTTGCGGCGCTTCGTTATGAATAATTGCGTTACTACACTCAGGCGCAGCGCTCTCGTTTTTACGATTGCCGCGCTAACATGCTTTGCATTTCAAATGCCTGGTACGACGGCTGTCGCAGCAGAAGCTGCCTCGGACCTGGAGGGAAGATGGAGCGGAACGATTCAGATCCCGGGTCAGGATCTGGTCTTGGTTGTCGATCTGGCGCACGGAACGAATTGGAACGGCTCCGCGACTTTTCCGGGATTGAATGTCGAGGGGGCACCGCTCACCGAAATTAAAGTGCAGGACCTTGGTGTTTCTTTCGGTATTCAGGCTTTGACCGGACCGGGGGCTGAACCGCCGAAAATCAAAGCACGTTTAAGCGACAAAAAATTAGTCGGCGATTTTCTACAAGGCGGAAACACTGCTCCGTTCATTTTGGAAAAGATCGGGCCGCCCCAGGTTCAAGAGTCGCCGAAGAGCACTGCGGTCGCGAAGGAATTCGAGGGAGATTGGAAAGGTGGGTACGAGCTACCTGGTTATCCGCGCAAAGTAACTCTGAAGCTGCAGAATCATTCGTCGCAACCGGCATCGGCTGATTTTGTGATTGTGGGTCGCAAGGTCAATAACGTGCCGGTAGATAGCATCACACAAAAGGGGAACTTCGTCACGATTGAATCCAGCGCGTTTGGACTGAACTACGAGGGCCAGCTGGAGAACGGAGAAATTCACGGCACGCTTTTTCAAGGGCCCGTTGAAGTCGCGCTGGTCCTGAGCCGATCGAAGTGACCGCGTCCTTTCCATGAAACTGAAGCTACTCTTAATTTTGATCGTTAATGTTTACAGTCTGGCGCTGAGCGCGCACGGGCAGGCCATGTTCCGCGGCAATCCCGCGCACACCGGCGTTTATTCCGGCCCCGCTCCGCGCCAGTTCCACCGGGTAAAATGGAAATTTCCAACCGGCAATCGGATCATCGCGTCCCCGGTGATTGACGGGAGGTTGATTTATTTTGGTAGCGACGACGGGAACGTGTACGCGGTCGATAGCGAAACCGGCCACCAAATCTGGAAGACCAAAACGCGCGGCCCCGTGTCAGCAACTCCGGCCATCGCTAACGGCATGGTTTACGTCGGCAGCTACGACGGAAATTTTTATGCGCTCGATGCCGGTACCGGGGAGTTGAAATGGAAATTTGCCACCGAAGGCGAGCGGCGGTTCGAGGCGAAAGGATTGCACGGAATGCAGCCAAAGAACCAGACCATCGCCGATCCGTTCGACATTTTTCTGTCCAGCCCGGTCGTAACAAATGGCTCGGTTTATTTCGGAAGCGGCGACGGACATGTCTACAGTCTGGACGCGAACAGCGGGAAATTGAACTGGAAGTTCAAGACCGGCGATGTGGTGCACGCTTCGCCTGCCTTCACGGACGACACAATATTTGTCGGCAGTTGGGACAGTTATTTTTACGCCATTGACGCGAAGAGCGGAAAAGAAAAATGGCGTTTCCACGGTGGCGAAGACCCGCTCATTCACAACCAGGTTGGCTTTCAATCCTCACCCGCGGTTGTGGGCGGCGTCGTCTACACCGGTTGCCGGGACGCGCAGCTCTATGCTCTGGATGCGACCAGTGGGAAGCAGAAATGGAAGTTTGACAATGAGCTTAGCTGGGTCATCACGTCGCCCGCGGTGCTCAACGGTAAAGTCTATTTTGCCACATCCGATTCGTCGCTCTATCGCGTCGCCGAAGCCGCGACAGGCAAGTCCCTCCTGAAGGAAGACGGAGGCGCTTACATGTTTTCCTCTCCAGCGGTGGTCGATGACACCGTATTCATCGGGGTCCTGAACGGAACCCTGATGGCTCGCGATGCCGAAACCGGAAAAGTGCTATGGGAATTTCAGACCGACGCGTCAAAGGAGAACAAAGGCTGGGTGCTCACCGCCAACCGCCGGTTCAACATACCGATGCTTTCCTTCGACAACTGGAAAGAGGGACCACTTCTAGCGCAGGATCGGGAAATCAGTGTTGGTTCGATCTTTTCTTCGCCGCTGGTGGCGAACGGCGCGGTTTACTTCGGAAGCACAGACGGTTTTTTATATGCTATCGATTAACGCCAGACCCGCGGGAAATGCAGTTTTCTTCTCTCTCGCGGAATTTTTATCGCTCCAAATCTTTTGGATCGACGTGAAGACGCCTTCGTAAAGGGAAGCTTATGCTAGACGATCTTCGCTACGCGGTTCGACTGCTTCTGAAAAATCCGAGCGTTACGCTCGTCGCGATCTTCGCGCTTGCGCTCGGGATCGGAGCGAACACTGCCATCTTCAGTGTCATCAATGCGGTGTTGTTGCGGCCGCTGCCCTATCCTGAGGCGGACAAGCTGATCGTAGTCCGCGAGCGCTCGCATACGTTCGAGCGCGGCGCGGTTGGTTACATGAATTGGCTCGACTGGCACGCCAATCAGAAAAGCTTTATCGATCTTGCACTCGTTAGGCGCGACTCTACTAATTTTTCGCAGGGAAGTGGCGTGGGCTCGGCGGATCGTCTTCCCGGTCTTCGAGCGAGCTCCGGATTTCTTTCCGTGATGGGGTTAAAGCCCAAGATCGGCCGCGACTTAAGTGCGACTGACGACCTGGCCGGCTCGCCGAATGTCGCGCTCATCAGCGAAAACCTCTGGCGAAAGCATTTCGCTGGTTCTCCATCTGTCCTTGGCCAGACTGCGCTAATCGATGGACTGGAACGCGAGATCATCGGCGTGTTCCCAGAGGAACTTCAATTCGGCCGCAATCCAGACGTGCTGCTTCCGCTGAGCGAAATTGCGAACGAACCGTGGATGCGAAACCGGGACAATCACCAGGCGTTTTGGGGACTCGGCCGGCTAAAATCTGGTGTGACGATGTCACAGGCGATGAGTGATCTGAACGCAATAGCAATCGATCTCGAGAAAAAATATCCTCAGTCGAATACCGGACGGCGAGTGACGATGCGGCCGCTGTTTGAAACGACGGTTGGCGATTATCGCGCCAGCCTGAATTTGTTGCTTGCGGCTGTCGTGTGCGTGTTGTTGATCGCATGTGCGAACGTGGCCAACCTGCAATTCGCACGCGCTCTCGCGCGCTCTCGAGAGCTCGCTATGCGCGCAGCCCTCGGCGCCAGCCGCTGGGCGATCGCGCGGCAACTGCTTATTGAAAGCACATTGCTAGCGGTAATCGGCGCGGTTGCCGGAGTTTTTCTCACGCTTTGGAGTATGGACGCGGTCCTGGCGCTCACTCCACCGACTCTGCCGCGTTTTCATGAGGCGAAGATCGACATGCCTGTGCTCGGCTTCACCACATTTGCGGCTTTGCTGGCTGGAGTCCTCGTTGGTGTCTGGCCGGCCTGGAGAATCTCAAACGCGAAATCGATCTCGCTCGCGTTGCACGAAGCTGGCGGCCGCAGCGCTAGCGACGGCCCGGGCCGACAACGTATGCGCTCGGCGCTTGTAATCACGCAGGTCGCGCTGGCAATTGTACTACTGGCCGGCGCAGGATTGACGTTGAAAAGTTTTTGGCGCGCACAGAACGCCGCGCTCGGTTTCGATCCGCACGGAGTGGTGAACTTTGAAATCGCACTGCCGGATGCGAAGTACAAAAAGGACGAAAAGAAGGACGCATTTTGGACGCGATTGCTGGAACGATTGAAGAACATTCCGGGTGTCGAAGTTGCAGCTATCAGCGCAAATAGTCCGTTCGACGATAATGAATGGGATAGTGGTTTCCATGTGACGGGTACGCCGGCAATTCCACCGGGACAAGAGCCTTCAACGGAGGTGAGCTCGGTCTCGCCTGATTATTTTCGAGTGATGGGAATGCCTATCCTGCGCGGCCGTAACTTTGGTCCCGAAGACACGCCTGGCGAAAAGGGACACTCGCGATCAATCATCATCGACGAAACTTTTGCGAAAAAATACTTCGCGGGAAAGGATCCAATCGGGCAGCACATCGATGATACCGAGACAGCCGACAAGACGCAGCCACCGATGACCATTGTCGGAGTTGTGCCCCGAACCCGCAACGAAGCTCCCGGCGAATTCAACACCGAGTCGCTGCATATGGTGGAGGAGTATTTGCTGGCGTCACAGGATCCGCAGAGCGCGAACAATCTGCACGTTCGAACGAGCCTGCGCGACGTTGGTCAGCTGGCGGCTGCTGTAAAACGTGAAGTGCGGGCGCTCGATCCGGATCAACCGATAGGACAGATCAAAACGATGGACCAGGCCATCGCTTCAAGTTTGGCAACGCGCCGTTTGATGATGGTGTTGTTAGGCGCGTTTGCCGTGCTCGCGCTCTTGCTTGCGAGCGTGGGTCTCTACGGCGTGATGGCGCTCACGGTTACACAACGCACTCGCGAACTGGGCATTCGCATGGCGCTCGGCGCGGAGCGCACAAACATTTTCAAGCTCGTGCTCGGCCAGGGCATGACACTGATCGCAATCGGCATTGGAATTGGATTGATCGGTGCGATTGCTGCCGGCCGCGCGTTGATGTCGCTGCTTTATAACGTGGGCGCAATCGACGCCGGGGCGGTGATCACAGCCATAGTTTCGCTGGTGCTCGTCGCGCTGATCGCCTGCTGCGTGCCAGCTCGCCGGGCCACGCGCGTCGATCCAATCGTCGCGCTGCGCGCAGAATGATATGAACGATTTCAAGTTTGCTCTTCGGCAGCTTCGCAAATCGCCCGGGTTCACTCTGGTGGCAGTCCTCACACTGGCGCTCGGCATCGGTGCGAACACCGCCATCTTCAGCGTGGTCAACGCGGTGTTGCTAAAGCCGCTGCCGTTTCCGTCGCCGGATCGACTTGTTGCTGTGGGCAGCACAAACCTGAAGGACCCTGACAGATCCCACCAGTTCAACTCGCTTTCTTATCCGGACTTCTTCGATTTCCGAAATCAAAACCGGACCTTCGACTGCATGTCCATCTATCGCGGTGGCAGTTATGCGCTCGTTAACGAACAAGGTGCGCAAAATGTCCAGGGGTTAAAGGTCAGTGCGGAATTCTTCGACGTCCTTGGTGTGAAGCCGGCGATCGGCAGAGCGTTTGTTCGCCAGGACGAACAAGCCGGAGGCGGACCGGGAGGATTCAAGGTTATTCTCACTCACAATTTGTGGATGCGGCTCTTTAATGGCGATAAGGCCGTGCTCGGCCGCATACTGCGCATTCAGGGCCATTCCTACACTGTCATCGGAATCATGCCGCGCGGATTTCAATTTCCTTTCGAAACGCCGGCCACCGAAATGTACGTCACGTTTGCGGAGGACGCAGCGACCGCGGACGGAACCAAGCCGAACACAGAACAGCGCGGCAACCACATGCTTCTGGCATTTGGCCGGCTTAAGCAGGGCGTGAACGTGGCGCAGGCCGAAGCCGATCTGCGAACGATCGCCGCTGCGTTGGAAAAACAATATCCGGACACGAACACGAAATTTGGTCTCGCTGTCGCTCCCTTTCGCGATGAGCTGATCGGGGACGTGCGCACCGCGCTTTACGTGCTCTTCGGTGCGGTTGTTTGCGTATTGCTCATCGCTAATGCCAACGTTGCGAATCTTATGCTCGCGCGCGCGTCAGTGCGCGGGAAGGAGATCGCCTTGCGGGCGGCACTGGGTGCGAGTCGCAGGCGAATCATTCGTCAATTACTTACGGAAAGTTTATTGCTTGCGGGAATTGGCGGTTTCCTCGGTCTGTTGATCGCGAAGTGGGGAACTGAGGCACTCATCGTGACCGTGCCGCAAAATATCCCACGCATTGGCGCGATCCAACTTGATGGCGCCGTGCTCGCCTTCACTCTACTCATTTCCATCGCCACCGGCGTTGTTTTCGGATTGGTGCCGGCATGGCAGGCGTCACATGTCGATCTTAACAATGCACTCAAGAGAGGCGGGCGAACCGGTACCGGAGCCGAACACAAGCATCGTCTCCGCAATGGACTCGTCATGGGAGAGATCGCGCTCGCGCTGGTTCTGCTGGTTTGTGCGGGTTTATTGATTCAAACGTTCGCCCGGCTTGGTCGCGTCCAGACCGGTCTGCACACCGAAAATCTTTTCACCGCGCGCGTTAATTTGCCGGACACATCATACCCGCGACCGGCCAACGTGAACGCATTTTTCGATCAATTACTTGCGAAGCTCCGAGCCATTCCCGAAGTCAATTCCGCCAGCATCATTCTGCCTCTGCCGCTGACTGGAAGTAATATAACGACTGATTTCGACATGGAGGAGCATCCGCTGCCGGAAGGACAACGGAACGACGCTCCCATGCGTATCACCGGGCTGGATTATTTCGAGACGATGGGTATCCCGCTCTTGCAGGGCAGAGTCTTCAAGGAAACGGACAAGTTTGACTCGCTTCCCGTCGTCATAGTGAATGAGCGCTTCGCCCAGAAATTTTTTCCGGGGCAAAACGTGGTCGGCAAACACATCCAACCCGGCTGGAGCGTCGGCAATGACAAGCCCAGAATGCGTGAGATCGTCGGCGTTGTTGGAAACGTGAAACATCTTTCGCTCCAGAAAGATTTTACGCCGGAAATGTACGTACCAGCCACGCAAATTCCGATTAACCTCGTCTTTGTCGTAGCGCGCACCAGCCTCTCTAATCCCGCCGCCCTTACCACCGCCGTGCGCGATCAGCTCGCCTCGCTTGATCGCGATGTTCCGCTCACTCACGTTCGCGTTTTCGACGAATACATGTCGCGAGGGCTGGCCAAGCCGCGCTTCAACGCCTTGCTATTATCGATCTTCGCAGGAACTGCGCTGCTTCTGACGGCGATTGGAATTTACGGCGTACTTGCTTATTCCGTCTCGCAACGCACAAACGAAATCGGAATCCGGATCGCACTCGGCGCCGCGCAATCGAACATTTTCCGGTTGATCGTTGGCCAGGCTATGCTGCTGGTCGCAATCAGCATGGCGATCGGATTGTTCGGCGCATTCATGGCAACGCGTTTTCTGAGCAGCATGCTTTATGGCGTCGCCGCGTGGGATCCGATCACCTTCGCTTCGATTGCGACGCTCATTGCCGCCGTTGCATTTCTCGCTTGCTGGCTCCCGGCCCGCCGCGCCGCGCGTGTTGATCCTGTTATTGCCCTTCGTACTGAATGAAAACGACGCAACAACTTCTGGGGAGCGCGGGCGCCTCGCCCGCTGTGTCGTGCGCCTCGCGCGACACGATTCCAACGTCTGCAAGACGCACAGACGTTCAGACGGCCGGAGGTTTTTGGCGGGGCGCCAAAAACAGCGGGCGAGGCGCCCGCGCTCCCCATCATAATCGCCTAACGAATAGTAACGAATCTTTATGATCTCCGACTTCAAATACGCACTTCGGATACTGCTGAAATCGCCCGGGTTCACGTTGGTCGCTGTGCTGACGCTTGCGCTCGGGATCGGTGCAAACACTGCGATCTTCTCTGTCGTCGAAGGCGTGCTCCTGCGGCCGTTGCCCTTCCCGAATGCGGAACGACTCGTTAGGATCTACGAGGCCCAGGATGAAAATGGCGCGCGTTCGGGAACGTTGAACCTGAGCGACCGCACAGTTGCGCGGTTCAAGGAATTCGGGCGCGATATTTTCGAAGATGTGGCCGGTGGAACCGGCGGCGCATCAGTCGTTAGTGCAAAGGCTGGTTCGCCAGCGCAAACCGTCCCCGCCGCGCTTGTCACCTACAACTTTTTTGATGTCCTCGGATTACCGCCGTCGGAGGGCCGCAACTTCACAAGAGAAGAGGGGAGCGATAAAGCAGCGAACGTCGTCATCATCAGCGACGACTTTTGGCGCAACACGCTCAATTCACGTCGTGACGTGCTCGGCAGCACGGTCGTGATCGATGGAACACCACGAACGATCATCGGCGTGATGCCGAAAGCATTCCGGCATCCGTATCGCGCGAGTTTGTGGCTGCCGCTCGCGCTTGAGCCTGACAATCCGGTGACGATCAATAACCATTACCTGTATGGCGTGGCGCGACTGCGCCCCGGCATCACGCCGGTGAAAGCGGAAGAAGCTGTGAAACGCATGTGCGCCAGGATCAATCACGACGATCCGAATCCGGCGAATGTCCGTGCCGCTTACATCCCGCCGCTGCGCGAAAGTTTTGTGATGGATTTGCGACCGAAAATTCTGGTCATCGTCGGAGCTGCAATCTGTGCGCTTCTGATCGCGGCGGCGAACTTCGCTGGTCTACTGCTCGCGCGCGTGATCGAGCGGGAAGGGGAATTTGCTTTGCGCGCCGCGCTGGGCGCAAGCAGGCGACTGCTCGTTAGGCAGCAACTCATCCAGGCGCTTTTGCTCGCTTTAGTCGGAACCGCGCTGGGTTTGCTTATCGCACTCTGGATCACGCCAACGCTGTTCGCATTGAGCCCGGAAGGCGCGGACGCGACCGGCAGCGCGATGCGCGAATTCGACTACGCGGCCCGCCTCGATCTGCCTGTATTCGCCTTTGCTGCCGGTATAATGACGCTTGTTGGTTTGGGTTTTGGATTGCTGCCTGCGATTCGTGCAGCGCGCACAGATTTGCGCGGTGCAATGAGCGTAACATCACGTGGCGCGACACTCGATCGCAGCGCGCGCAAATTGCTCGGTTCCTTCGTTGTGATCGAACTCGCGATTGCCGCTGCGCTTCTGACAGCGAGCGTCACCGCAACACAATATTTCCGAAAGGTAATCGACGAGCCATGGGGCTTCGAGACGAAAGACCGCCTCGCCTTTAACGTCACCGTTCCCGATCGATTCTTCCCCAGCGCCGCTGCGAAACAGAGCGCGCTCGAAACTTCGCTCGCTCAACTGCGGCAAGTGCCCGGAGTCAAATCCGCCACCGTCGTGTCGCCGTCGCCCATGGATGCGCCGTGGACATTGATACCATTCAACGCGGAAGGCGCGCCCGCACCGGAGCCGCGCGGGACCTATACCGCGTACTCGCGCATTCCAGTGCCCGGGTATTTCCGGAGCATGGGGGAGTCGTTGTTACAGGGCCGCGATTTCAATGCGAGCGACACTGCCGACGCGCCGCTCGTCTGTATCATCAGCCAAAGTATTGCGAAAAAGTTTTGGCCTAACGATTCGCCGATTGGTAAACGCATCCGTTGGGGGCGACTCGATGGAATTCGTCCTTGGTTCACGATTGTCGGCGTTGTCGGCGATATGAAGGCGGTCGCGGACCCGCGTGATGGTGAAGTGCTCGGCATGATCGCGCGGCCGCTCGCGCAAATGCTGGTGCATGCTACGACACCGCTTGAAGACATCACCTTCGTTCTGCACACCGACGGCCGCTCGGTGAACGAGTCGACGATCCGCGCCGCGTTGGCCCGCGCGAATCCCAATCTCGCCGCATACAACTTTGTCTCGCTGCAAGATGCCGCCGCGGGCTCGCGTACGACCGAGCGATTCATTTTCATTCTGGTCTCATCATTCGGACTCGTGGGGCTCGTTCTCGCTGCTGTGGGTTTGTATGGCCTGCTCGCGCTCCAGGTCGCCCGACGCGAACGCGAGTTCGGCATCCGCAGCGCGCTTGGCGCCACCGCGCGCCAGATCATTCAGCTCGTTGCGCGGCAAGGCGCAGTCTTACTTTCGTTAGGCTTCACTGCCGGCGCGCTCGCGACTTACGGAGTGGTGTGCCTGGTCAAAAATCAGTGGAGCGAAATGCCGGCGCCGAATCTGATCGCGTGCATTTGCGCGGCGATCGTGCTCGGCATCGCGGTGATGATCGCGTGCTGGCTACCCGCACGCAGAGCTGCGCGTGTTGATCCTGTTATTGCACTTCGCGCTGAATAATTATGAATGATTTAAAGTTCGCTCTTCGTCAGCTCCGCAAATCGCCGGGATTTACTTTGGTCGCTGTCCTGACGCTCGCGCTCGGGATCGGGCTGAATACGGCGATCTTCAGTTTGATCAACGATCTGTTTTTGCGCGGCCTGCCTTTCCAGGAGCCGTCGCGCGTTGTTCATTTGTATGGCGGCGACAAATCGCGCGACTTTGTCGACATCGGCGTGTCGGCTCCACGCTATCAACACTGGCGCGACGGCCAAACACTGTTTGACGGACTAGCCGCGGAAAATTTCTTTGCCTTCACATTGACCGGCCTCGGCGATCCGGTCCAGGTTTTTGGCGGAAGGCTAACTTCGAATTATTTCGATGTTCTTGGCGTGCGCCCAATTCGTGGCCGCAATTTCCTGCCCGAGGAACAAGAGGGCGCCGACGTGGCGCTGATCACGAAAAGCTTTTGGCAGAAAAGACTCGCCGGCGACCCGAACGTGATCGGGCGCAGCATCACGCTCGACGGCACTGCGCATACCATTGTCGGAGTTCTTCCGAATATGCCCGCGACTTGGTTTGGGGCGAATCCGGTGGCGGAAGTTTGGACGACAAAGCCGTTTCAGCTTCCGGGATTCAGTTACGAGCGGATGATGCGGGGCTCGAGTTTTCTTCGAGTTATCGGCAGAATGAAGCCGGGAATAACTATTAAACAGCTGCTGGCCGCGCTGCCATCGCTCGATCAAAGCTATCGCGCTCAATATCTAAGTAAGATCGACAGCGGGTTGACGACCTATCTCCGAACGTTGCCTCGGGACGTGACGCAAAATTTTCGCGCCGGATTTGTTACACTGTTCGCCGCGGTCTGCTTCGTCTTGCTGATCGCGTGCAGCAACGTTGCCAATCTTTTGCTGGTTCGTTTCAGTGGACGCCGACGTGAGATCGCGTTGCGAATGGCGATTGGTGCATCGCGCTCCGGAATCGTGCGCTTGTTCGTTTTCGAGAGCTTGCTCGTCAGTGTAATTGCGGGAGCAGTCGGCGCGTTTGTGGCCTGGCGACTCGTGCCAGTGGTCCCGAGAATGGCGTCAAATTTTCTTCCGCTCGAAGCCGGCACTGTGACGAGTCTGTCGATTCCGGTACTCCTGTTCACGATTGGATTATCCATTCTGACCGGACTTTTCATGGGAATTTACCCGGCACTGCAAGGGTCACATGCCGATCCGATTGATGGTTTGAAGGAAGGCGGCCGCGGAACCAGCGGCAGCGTGCGACAACAGCGCTTCCGCAAAATTCTCGTCGGCGCGCAAGTCGCGCTTTCTGTCACTTTGTTGGCAGGCGCGGCGCTGCTGATCACCAGTTTCATCCGCTTGAGCCAGCAGAATATCGGATTCCGTTCCCAGAATCTTTGGACTGGCGCAATTACATTGCCAGGGGCGCAATATCCTGATGCGCCGTCGCGCCAGCGCCTTGTCGAACAAACGCTCGATGCGTTGCGCGATGTTCCAGGAATCGAGAGCGCGACTATCAGCGGCGACATTCCGTTAGCGGGAGGTAATCGCACTCTTTACGCGCGCGGCGATCGCGATGTTCCGCCAGTCGAAAAACGTGCGGGCGCGCCTTCTCACGACATTTCTCCCGGCTACTTCAAGACTTGGGGGGTCCCTGTTCTGGCCGGCCGCGAGTTCAATGAACACGACGTTGCCGATGGTCAGATGGTTTGCTTAATCAGCCAGACGGGCGCTAAGAAAGTTTACCCGAACGAGAATCCGATCGGCAAAACGTTGCTTGTGACCAGCCTCGGTGTGCCGTGCGAAATCGTCGGCATCGTTGGAGACGTTCGCTCGATCCGCGTCGCAGAAGCGCCGGGTATGGAGTTTTATCGGCCGTGGACGCAGGAGAATTTTCCGTTCGTCAACATAACCGTGCGCAGCAAACTTGGAGTGAACGCGGTCACCAAACTAGTGCAATCCGCGCTGAGCAAAGTGAACCCGGGTCTCGCGATTGCCGTGCCGCAAACCGTGGATGCGGTGGTCGCGCAGGCGCTCGGGCAGGCGCGTTTGATGACGTGGCTGCTCGGAATTTTTGCCGGAGTCGCGCTGTTGCTCGCAAGCATCGGAATTTATGGGGCCGTTGCTTACACCGTCGAACAACGCACGGGCGAGATCGGTGTGCGCATGGCGCTTGGCGCGCAAACCGGCGACGTCTTGCGGTTGATTGTGAGCCAGGGGATGAGACCAGTGATTATCGGGCTGGCGATCGGAATTGTGTCGGCGTTCGCCCTTGGCCGTCTGCTGACAACGCAGCTTTACGAAGTTTCGGCGCACAATCCGGCGCTGCTTGCCGCTTCAACGGTTTTGCTCGCGGCGATCGCATTGATTGCGTGTCTGGTCCCTGCGCGACGAGCCGCACACGTTGATCCAATTCAGGCGCTGCGCGCGGAGTGATTCTATCGATGATTTTTGAATCCAAATTGGACTCCGGGTGCATCTCTTTTACAGGAAGATTTGAAGAATGCTCGCTTGTCCCTTTCTTTGAATATTCGACACGGTCCGGTGTCTCACATGAACTAAAAAATTGATATGTCTCTTCGTTTTTTAATCCCTTTCGTTTCCGCGACGCTTTTCGCATCGCCACTCTTCGCCCAGGAAAAACACCAGCCGACTGTCGACGAACTCGTTGCCAAGAACATCGAGGCCAAAGGGGGCGCGGCCGCGCTGAACAGCCTCCAAACACTGCGCTCAACCGGTAAATTGCTGGTGCCCATAGAGGGACAGATCGAACTCGGCTATCTGCAAACAAAAAAGCGTCCAGATGAAGTGCGCACCGAGGCGTCGCTCCAGGGGATGACGCAGATCGAGGCGTATGACGGCAAGGACGGCTGGAGAGTGTCACCCTTTTTCGGGCGTAAAGATCCCGAGCGCATGTCGGCTGACGATGTGAAAGCGCTGGTGGAAGATACCGAGATAGATGGTCCGTTGGCCGATTGGAAAACAAAGGGCAGCACTGTTGAGTATCTCGGGACCGAGGATGTCGACGGGACGCCTGCGCACAAACTGAAGGTCGTGCGAAAAAACGGGGACGTTAGTTTTGTCTATTTGGATCCCGATCATTTTCTTGAGATTCGAATCGTGACGCAACGAGTGCGACACGGGGCGTATGAGGAAGTCGAAACGGATCTCGGCGATTACGAAAAAGCCGGCGGCGTATTTATTCCGACGTCAATCGAGGTTGGACGCAAAGGCTCCCCCGACAAACAAGTGGTCGTCGTCGATAAAGTCGAAGCCAACGTGCCGGTGGACGACGCGATATTTCATTTCCCCGGCCAAATAACTGTCCCTCAACCACAGCGCTGATCGGTTATGAGCAAATTGAATTACTTAGAGCTTCCGCAAAACCGAATCGACACCCCTGTGAATTTCGCACGCAGGGTAGGGATGGCGCGCTGCGCCGTCCGGACGCCGCAGCGCGGCGTCCCTACCATTTTGCGATTTGCCTTCGCGTCGCTTTTTCTTTGCGCCATTCCTGTTTACGCGGCTGACGCGCCATTTAATTCGTCGAGCATTTCCGGGCTCGGGGCGCGGAACATCGGCTCAGCGGCAATGAGCGGACGGATCTCCAGCATCGCCGGAGTGCGCGAGCCTTCGGGCAAGATCACGCTCTTTGTCGGTTCGGCCAGCGGCGGCGTTTGGAAATCCGACGACAGCGGCACGCGGTATCGCCCGATATTTGACGAACAAGCTGTACAATCGATCGGCGCGATCGCGCTCGACCCGAAGAATTCTAAAAACGTTTGGATCGGCACTGGTGAAACGTGGACGCGCAACAGCGTTTCCATTGGGGACGGAATCTACAAGTCCACCGATGGCGGCGAAACATGGTCGCGCGCTGGCCTGGAGAAATCGGAGCGCATCGGACGGATTGCGGTTGACCCAAGAAACAGCGACACGGTGTTCGCCGCGGTGCCCGGGGCATTATGGAGTGATTCGCCCGACCGCGGTTTGTATAAGACAACCGATGGCGGCAAGACGTGGCAACAAGTCCTCAAAGGCGCAAATCTTTCGACCGGTTGCACCGATGTGAAGATCGACCCGAGCAATCCCGACATCATGTTTGCCGCGATGTGGGATTTCCGGCGCAAAGGCTGGGAATACCGCTCGGGCGGCGCAATTCCGACGGCGCCTTCAGCCAGTGGATTGTTCCGTTCTACCGATGCCGGCAACACTTGGACGGAGATTACTGAGCAGGCCAACAAGGGTTTCCCAAAGAAACCGTATGGACGTTTGGCAGTGGCAATCGCGCCATCAAAATCGCAACGCGTTTACGCGTTCGTGGAATCGCCGGAGAGCGCGTTGTTCGTGTCAGACGACGGCGGCTCGACGTGGGACAAACGCGACAAAAGTCAGTGGATGGTCTGGCGTCCTTTCTATTTCGCGAACCTGATTGTTGATCCAAAAGATCCAGACCGCCTCTTCAAACCCGACGGTTCATTGATCGTTAGCGAGGACGGCGGAAAGAGCTTTTCCGTAGTAGGCGGTTTTCAAGGCGCCCACGGTGACGCGCACGATGTCTGGATCGATCCGACCAACTCACAAGTCGTATTCTCGGGAGACGATGGCGGAATGTGGTACTCGTACAACGGCGGCAGCAAATGGTGGAAAGGCGAAAACTTGCCTGTGTCGCAGTTCTATCATGTGAGCGTCGATGGCAGCGACCCGTATCATGTGTATGGCGGGTTGCAGGACAATAGTTCGTGGGTCGGCGACTCGGAGTACCCCGGAGGCATCACTAATCAGCGTTGGGAAAACATGTTCAACGGCGATGGATTCTGGATGTTCCAGGACCCGGCTGACCCTGACTACATCTACGCGGAATACCAGGGCGGCGAGATCGGCCGGGTCAATCGCAACACACATGAGGCTCGCGACATCAAGCCACGACCGAATTACAACGAGAAACTGCGGTTCAACTGGAATACGCCGATCGCACTTTCGCCTAACGAAAAGGGAACAATCTATATCGGCGCACAATTTTTATTCCGTTCGCGCGATCATGGCCAGACGTGGGACCGCATTTCGCCGGACCTGACCACCAACGATCCTGAGAAACAAAAGCAGGAGCAATCCGGCGGTGTGACGGTCGATAACTCGTCGGCGGAAATGCACACGACAATTTATTCCATTAGCGAATCGCCCAAGCAAAAGGGACTGATCTGGGTCGGAACTGATGATGGCAATCTTCAGCTCACGCGCGACGGCGGTAAAAATTGGACCAACGTCATCAGCAACGTTCCCGGGTTGCCGAAGAACTCATGGGTGAACTGGGTGCAGGCCAGCAACTTCAATCCCGGCACGGCTTACGCCGCTTTTGATCGGCACACCTTTGGCGACATGGCGCCGTACGTTTTCAAGACCACCGATTTCGGCAAGACCTGGACGCCGCTCGTTACGCCGCAGGACCCAAAGAGCGTTCGCGGATACGCGCATGTGATCAAAGAGGATTTGGTTAAACCAGATCTTCTTTTCCTCGGCACGGAGTTTGGGCTCTGGGTCTCGATTGACGGCGGAAAAAATTGGGCGCAATTCAAAGGCAACCATTTTCCCGCCGTTGCCGTTCGCGACCTCGCGATTCAACCGCGCGACAACGATCTGGTTCTCGCCACGCATGGCCGCGGGATCTGGATAATAGACGACATCACGCCGCTGCGCGCGTTGACTCCGGATTTATTGAAGCAGGATGTTGCGTTCGTTTCCGCACGACCGGTCCAACAACGCATCGAGGGGCAGGGTGGCTGGGCCAATGGCGACGCGGTTTTCGTTGGCGAGAATCCGCCTGACGCCGCCGTGATCAACTATTATCAGCGCGAGCGGCATTTGTTTGGAAAAATGAAGCTCGAAATTTTGGATTCGTCCGGGCGTGTTGTTGACCAATTGCCGGCGAGTAAACGGCCGGGATTGAATCGGGTGATGTGGACGATGCGAGCAAAACCGCCGCATGTGCCACCTGCTGCACAAATCGCCGTTGCGGGAATACGCGGCCCACGGCTTGTGCCCGGTGATTACACGGTGCGCCTAACGAAGGCAGGAAAAGTTTACGACACGAAACTGACGGTCGGGCTTGATCGCCGGGCGAAATTCAGCACGGCAGATCGCAAGGCCCAGTTCGATGCGGCGATGCGAGTTGTTGGGCTGTTTGACGACGAAAGCGCGTTAATGGCTCGGATTATTGGCTTGCGACAGGCACTTGCCCAGACGGGCGCCGCAGTGCCGGACGGCGATCCCCTTCGCAAGCAGATCTCAGATTTCGACGGGAAAGTGGACGCCGTGCGAAAGAAGATCGTCGCCACGACCGAGGGCGGCGCAATCACGGGCGAGGAACGTTTGCGTGAGCATACCGACCAGCTTTACGGAGCAATCCTGAGTTACGAAGGGAAGCCCGCCGCGTATCAGATTACTTACATCGACACGCTTAAACACGAACTCGATGAGGTTACGAAACAATTCGATCAACTGCTTGCGCAGGACCTGCCCGCATTAAACGACTCGCTCAAGTCCAAAGGCCAACAGCCGCTTCCGACTCCGGCGGCGAAAGTCGGTGCAAACGACGCGACATTTGGATCGGGCGGCGTTGCGGGTGCAAGCTCGGCCCTTCCAGCGGACTTCCGCATTTCGTACTAGCACGAACACGGAGTCCACATTCGGAAACATTCGAGTGGTTCCGCGGAAGATTGGAAGTTAATCTTTCGGGCGCCAATGGAGCGCAAGCCTGCTGTCGCGGTTGTTTTTCATCACATCGGTCCTTATCACCATGCCCGGCTGAATGCTGCAGCGGATAGGTTATCGGTGACCGGCATTGAATGGTCAGCCAAAGGTTATGACGCATGGGGCGCAGCGGCCACGCCTCCGCGCTATCACAAAGTCTCGCTCTTCCCGGAAGCAACAGATCGCTCCCCGGGCAACGGCGAGCTTCGGTGCGCGTTCTGGTCGGCTTTAAAGCAAACGAATCCAGCTGTGGTGGCAATCAACGGCTGGAATAATTTCGGATCGCTTATCGCCGCGAATTGCTGTGTGCGCCGCGGAATACCGATGATCGTCATGTCTGAGAGCGCTCGCCAGGATGAACCTCGCACTTGGTGGAAGGAAGCCATGAAGCGGCGAATGGTTGATCTGTTCTCTGCTGCACTCGTGGGCGGCCAGCGGCACGTCGATTATCTGGTGGAACTCGGAATGCCAGTAGATCGGATTTTTACTGGCTATGATGTAGTGGATAACAATTATTTCTGCGAACGCGCTCGCCAAATCCGAAATCCGAAATCCGAAATCCGAAATCCGCATGGCTTGCCGGAGAACTATTTTCTGGCCTCAGCGCGGTTCATTGAGAAAAAGAATCTCCCGTGTTTGATCTCGGCCTATGCGAAGTACCGGCAGAAGTCGCAATCCGATGGGAAGGCACCGTGGGACTTAGTACTGTTAGGTGACGGCCCGCTGCGGGAAACTCTTTACTCTTTACTCTCAACTCTCAACTTGACCGAGCAGGTGCATCTGCCCGGTTTCAAGCCCTACGATGAATTGCCGGTTTACTACGCATTGGCGAATGCATTTGTGCATGCCAGCACGTCTGAGCAATGGGGCTTGGTCGTGAACGAAGCCATCGCATCGGGCCTACCCGTGATTGTATCGAACCGTTCTGGGTGTGCACCGGAGCTGGTGAATGGCAACGGGTTTACTTTTGATCCAGCTAACGAGGACGAATTGGCGACGCGGCTGTTAGAGATGACCTTATTGCGGGACCAGGAACGAAAGCACTTCGGTGACACCAGCTACAGGATCGCAGCGAACTTTGCGCCGGAACGTTTTGGTGAAGGCCTGGAGCGCGCAGTCAGCGTGGCGATGGGAGTTCCGCAAAAGAGATTTGGAGTAATTGACCGCGCGCTGTTACTGGCTGGGGCGACATGCGGTCGATGAAAAACCGCATGGGCGTGAAATTAACAATGACTCACCGAGGCACCCAACTCGATGCCCGCGGGTTTGGAAGTCGTTTCGTGCATCGCGCTGTCATGTTGAGGTTTCCCAACACGTTGGCGTGATTTTTGTTGCGGGGATGACACAAATCGCTTGGCGCGCCCGAATGGTAGGGTCGGCGCGCTGCGCCGACCCCCGAAAGCTTTCGGGGCAGCGCGGCGTCCCTACCGTTGTTTTAACACGCATTGATTTTGAGAAACTCACAAACGATGTCATTAGCAGCGAAACGAAACATATCTTGACTGTTTGCGGGGTGGATTGATCCAGATTTGATCCGAGATTCTTCGCTACGCTCAGAATGACATAGTGGGATGGATTCTAGTGTTTCAAAATGAATGATCCGGTAGCGGCCTATTTCGACAAGCTTCCGGAGACTCACAAGCGCCAGTTCGAGGAACGCGCGTCGGGCGCAAACTTCAATTTCCAACAACGTCTG
>JBARMF010000118.1:0-2722 GCA_049802315.1 Candidatus Udaeobacter sp. | reverse complement strand
GAGCGCGGCAGTAATCTCATCGCGGTCCCGCATGTCGCCTTGGATGAATTCGGCCTTGGGATTTATCCACGCCGGCTTTCCGCGCCGATGCGTTTGCGGCTCGAGATTATCCAGCGCGCGAACCTGCCAACCTTCACCCACGAGAAGATCGACAACATGCGAGCCGATAAGACCCGCGGCGCCAGTGACGAGTGCACGCTTCATTTCATTTCATCTTGCCATTTGGCGCTCGCCGCGGCGAGCGCCGCTAAAACAAAATCGCCACGCAGGCGACCTCGTGCCCTACAATTTCCTTTGCGCAACCAAACGCGCCAGGAACTTGCCTGTAATAGGAGCAGCGCTGTCGTCCCCCTGTTCACCAAGTAATTCCTCGCACAAATGGCGCAGGCTCGCGTCGTCATCAACATCATACCCGGTCGGTAGAAGTTTGACTTCGAGTCCGATCTCGGTTGCGCGCTCTATCGTCTGAATGAGGACGCGTTCGGTGCTCCAATCGATTTGCTCGAACAAGTGCCGGTGCGGTTTCTTCACTCCAATCAAGTAATACCCTCCGTCGTCGCTCGGACCCAGCACAATGCAATCCTCGGTCGTGCTTAGCAGTTCAACCGCTTCTGCAAAATTTTTCCTGGGCACAGTTGGGCTGTCCGAATCGATCAGACAAACCGATGCAAAACCGCATTTGCTTAAATCCTCGACGGCGAAATAGAGACGTTCACCGAATTTATCACCGCGTTGCGGCAATAAGCTGAAACCGGCTGGAAGAATATCGTTGTAGGCCGACTCAGCGCCGACGGGTGTGTAAACAGCAATACCGCATGCTGCTTTAACCGCTTTGCCATGCGAAGCGCTGTCCTCAGGTTCGAAATCCATTTTCTTTTCGTCGCCCGCAGGACGACGGCAAAAGGCAATTGAAATCGCAGATGCTGTGTCGCGCAGAAAGCATTTGTTTAGTTCCGCTGCTTCCTCCGGCGTTAGTGGCGGGACCAATCGCGTTTTCACTAGGCCTGCTTGTGGCGCTTTGGTCATGATGGCCAATGCGCAAAGACCGTGTGTGCCGCGATTGGGAAGATTTGGATCGAGAACACGAAACTGTTTCATCCGTTATCGATAGAGTTCTTCACAAGACAAGAAGATGATTTGAATCTTTCTTTTAGAGAATCTCATCTTCTTAACGGCGTGAATAACACGGAACTGTCTCGGCGGTTGCCCTCTCAAATTTGGGTGCTGATGAGCTGTTGATAATATCTGTGCGCTGCAACGACAAATGTTCGTTCTCGAAAACCGGCTGGCAGTTATTAGAGGTTATTCAAACTTATTAGCGGATTGCTCGAAAGATGCTTTAACAAAGTAGGAATGCAGAACAAGACCACGTCAAAGCGATGCGAGGACGCATCGCACTCCAAAAGCGCTTCGCGCAAAAGTGAAACGCGGTCCTTTTATTTCGCGAAGCTTCGGGGGTGCGCGTGCGTCCTCGCGGCGCTTTGGCTCTTGGTTAGTTCAACGGTGTTCGGTGCGGATGATAAACCACTTTGGCAAATCCAGAAGGTGCTCGCGTCGAAGAAATTCGTTGACCTAACGCACGAGTTTGCGCCGGGAATTCCGCGTTGGCCCGGTTTTCCGGATGAAACGCGCAAGACAATTTACTGGTATGACAAACGTCCCGACACGATGGGCTCCGGTTTTTTCTCGGAACTCTTCACGCACGTCGGCCAATGGGGCACGCACGTAGATCCGCCGGCACATTTCATTAAAGGCCTGCGCACCGTCGACCAGATCGACCCGAAGGAAATGCTCCTGCCGCTGGTCGTTATCGATGTGCATGAGGAATCCGCGAAAAATCCTGATTACACGCTCTCGCTGGATCGCGTGAAAAAGTGGGAGAAAGATCATGGCCAAATTCCCGGCGGAGCTTTCGTGGCGATGCGCACGGACTGGTCTAAGCGTTGGCCTGACGCTGCAAAAATGGAAAACAAAGATGCGAACGGCGTCGCTCATTATCCTGGCTGGAGCCTCCCCGCGTTGAAATATCTTTACGCGGAACGCAAGATCACTGCGTCAGGCCACGAAACCACCGACACCGATCCGGGGATCGCCGCGAGTAAGGACGATTACTCGTTGGAGACTTACATCCTGAGCACAAATCATTATCAAATCGAGCTGCTCACGAATCTTGATCAAGTTCCGGAAGCCGGTGCGCTGGTCGTGGTCAGTTTTCCCAAACCGAAAGGCGGGTCCGGTTTTCCCGCGCGTGTATTCGCGATTCTGCCGTAGAGCCGACATGGGATAGGTGAAATTCTGGGGAGCGCACGCGGCTCGCGTGCTGGCGATCGCGTCCTCGCGATCGCGAACTTTCCTGGTGTCGACTATGAATTGCAAAGCAGTACCGATCGTCGGGACGAGACTACCTGCAGCTTGACACAGGAAAAGAGTTTCGGCGAGGCCGCCGAAACCAGCACGCGAGCCGCGTGCGCTCCCCAGACTACAGCATCTGATAAGGATCGACATCGACTGCCACGTTGACGTCTTCGGGGAAGGGCAGTTTGTCGATGGTCTCCCGCACAAGGCGGCTGAGGCGCATGATGGCTTCTCCGCGGATCAAAATGTGGAAACGAAATTGGCCTTGCAGTTTTTCCAGCGGCGCGGGCGTTGCATCGCCCAAAATGAACTCTTCGGGCAACGCTTCGCTTAAGCGGCGCTTCAAGGTTTCGGCCGAAAGTTTGGC
>JBARMF010000117.1:0-1676 GCA_049802315.1 Candidatus Udaeobacter sp. | reverse complement strand
TGATTGGAAAATGAATTGGACATGACGAAGCTCGGGTGACCTGTGGCACAACCGAGATTCACCAGGCGCCCTTCAGCGAGCATGAAAATTTCGCGCCCGTTCGGGAAAGTGTACTTATCCACCTGCGGTTTGATGTTGGTTTTCTGAACGCCTTTGGCTTCGTTGAGAGCGTCCACTTGAATCTCGTTGTCGAAATGGCCGATGTTCGCGACGATGGCCTGATCTTTCATCCGCTGCATGTGCTCCAGCGTGATTACGTCAAGGTTGCCGCTTGCGGTAATGTAAACGTCGCCGCGGCCGAGCGTGTCTTCGATGGTCGTAACCTCGTAGCCTTCCATGGCCGCTTGTAATGCATTGATAGGATCGACCTCAGTAATGACAACGCGCGCGCCCTGGCCGCGCAATGATTGCGCGCAGCCTTTGCCAACGTCGCCGTAGCCGCAAATGACGGCGACTTTTCCGGAAAGCATGACGTCGAGTGCGCGATTTAATCCGTCGACGAGCGAATGCCGGCAGCCGTAGAGATTGTCGAATTTCGATTTGGTGACTGAATCGTTGACGTTGATCGCAGGAACGAGCAGCCGTCCTTGTTCGTGCATCTTGTAAAGGCGATGCACGCCGGTAGTGGTCTCCTCAGAGACACCGCGCCAATCCTTCATGATCTCGTGCCAGCGAAAGGGATTCTCGCGCTGCACTTCGAGCAGCAGATCCTTGATGACTTGCTCTTCCTTGTTCGCCGATTTTGTCTTCGCCCAATCGCTGCCTTCTTCCAGCTCGTACCCTTTATGAATGAGCAATGTTGCGTCGCCACCATCATCGACGATCAGCTGCGGGCCTTTGCCTTCAGGGTGGGAGATTGCGCGATATGTGCACCGCCAGTAATCCTCAAGCGATTCGCCTTTCCACGCGAATACAGCGATGCCGCGCTTGGCCATGGCCGCCGCGGCATGGTCTTGCGTGGAAAAAATATTGCAGCTTGCCCATCGGACGCTCGCACCGAGATCGGTAAGTGTTTCGATCAACACGGCGGTCTGAATCGTCATGTGCAACGATCCAGTGATGCGCACGCCTGCCAGCGGTTTCTCCGGCGCATATTTCTCGCGGATCGCCATCAGCCCAGGCATTTCCTTCTCTGCGATAGAAATTTCCTTACGACCAAAGTCGGCCAACGAAATATCGGCGACTTTGTGATCGGTTTCAGTTCGTTCGAGTGTCGATGTTTTCATAAAACGATTTCTTCAAGGTTGTCCGCAGATTTCGCAGATTCTCCGAGGGGGTTCTGACAAGGCGCTTAAACTGCAGACTGGGTGCGCCAAAATTCAGCAGCAGGCCACGCTCGCGATGCACTTCCATCGCCGCTCCGATTATTGCATGGCTCTGTTGATCCTTTTGCATTCTAATCTGCGTAAATCTGCGAAATCTGCGGATTACTTTGCTGCCTTCTTCAACTCTGCCGCTTTGTCCGTCGACTCCCAGGTGATATCGGGATCGTCGATTTTCCCGAAGTGGCCGTAATTGGTGGTCTTGGAGTAAATCGGGTGAAGAAGGTTAAGCTGTTTGATGATGTCGGCCGGTTTGAAACTGAAGGTGGCGAGCACGGCCCGTTCGATCGCTTCTTCATTAACTGCATGCGTGCCGAACGTGTCGATGTGAACACTGAGCGGCTCCGGATGGCC
>JBARMF010000116.1:0-4057 GCA_049802315.1 Candidatus Udaeobacter sp. | reverse complement strand
TCGCCTTGGAGCACGGCGCGCTTTCATAATCGCGTGAATTTATGAACTACAATGAACTGATTCAGCTCTACTTCGAGCGCTCCAACGCAATGCAGCAATATTGGAATCTCTACGTCGTTATCGTTGGCGGTGTCCTGGCGTTTTCCTCACTGCGTAAACAGCCGGCGGCGATTACTACCGCATTGGTGTGCATCTTATTCGCTCTGTTCGCGTATGAAAATCTCGATGCGATGAAAGACACGACCGCGCAACGCTTCGCTACGATTGAAGCGATTAAACAATTTGATTCTGGCGCCGCCGGCGCAACTCCCTCCAGGCAAGTGCGGGATCTGCTCGAGCCGACTCTTACGCCCGCCACGTTCGCAAGCGTTAAAGTCACTCACATTATCAGTGACCTGCTCACCATCGCCGCGCTTTGGGCGATGGAATTGCGGCGGCGGAGATTGAAAAGCGCGACGACCGCGCAATAAAATCAAGCGGACTACGGCAGGCGCCGCAGGATCTCAACCGCTTTCTCGGCAGGATCAGCTCCGACCTGGTTCATGCCTATGAAGATGGCCGCGTCCTTGATTGGATTAATCGCGATCACCGTGCCGAAGCCTGACGTTCCTCCGTTCTTCACAATCACAGGATGCAGGTTCGGATTGCCTCCGCCCATATCGTTCACCCACGCCATGGCCTGCTTGTTTCCGTTCCGGATCGCATAGATCGGCTTCTGCGCCAGGTGCATCGCTGCAATCAATTCAGCGGAAACCGGTTTCCCGTTCACGTCATTGTGGCCAAGATTGGCTTCGCCAAAGCTAATCATGTCGTGTGCCGTTGACCGCAGTCCGCCGGCGGCGTACCAAGCGAAGACTGGCCAACGCGGCGCATTCTGGCCTTCACGAGTGTGTCCTTGTGCCAGGCGTTTCTGCTGTTCTGGAGTGGGTCGCAGCGTCGTGTCATTCATGCCCAGCGGCTGGAGAATCTCGGAGTTCACTTGATCTTCCCAGGTCTTGCCGGTCGCCGTCGCTACCAGGTAGCTCAATAGCCCGATTCCTGCGTTAGAATACTTATAAGGCGCAGGCAATTGAGTCTTGGGTTCGTAGTTCGAAGCCCACGTCAGAAAGTCTTTTACCGTGTAAGACTCGATGCTTCGCCGTTCGGGTCCGCGCGGCAGGTTTGTAGGATCGTCCGGCATTCCTGAGGTGAAGTCCGCTAGCTCCAGCGGTGTCAGTTGCTGGGCCCGCAGCGTGTAGCCGTTAGGCATGTATTTCTGAGCGGCAGCATCAGGCGCGATTTGGTTACGGTTGATGGCTAGTGCAAACAGGGTGGTGGTGAACGTCTTGGTGCAGGAGCCGATCTCCACCATGGTTTCGCGCGTGAAAGGCGCGCCCGCGTCTGTAGCCTTTCCATAAGGGAAGAAGTAGCGATGGCCGTGCAGCGAAACCGCAACGATCGTTCCGAGAAAAGGAGATGGCTTCCATGGATGGCCACCGGCCATACGTTGTCCCTGGGCCAAGTACGGCTGCATGATGCCGTCGACCACTCGCTTGACTACTGCTTCTTCGCCCTCCGCATTGAGCTGTAAACTCTGACCAGCGCTTGGAGGCGCTTCTTGCGCGGCAAACTTCGTCACTCCCAAAGCTGCGACCATGACAATCACGCCAAAACAAGTTACGGTGCGATACATACTCTCTTCTCTACGCTGTTATCTGACGGCGAAAACGACAACTTGTAATTTCAACCGCAAATCTTCACATTCCAACTGTCCGATCACCTTCGCATTTCGTTCCAATTTCAGATTCCTGTAAACGAAGCAACCATGTGACACATATATGGCAAAGAAGAAACCTCAGTTAAAACGGCGGCGCGCGCGGTCAACCGGTTCTAAAAAAGGAAAACGAAAGAAATCAGCGAAGCCGAAACTGACTTTGAAACAACGGCTGACGCGTGCAAAGAAACTGGAGGCGTTAGATGCAGGGAAACCTGTTTTTAAGGTCTCGCGGAAGAGAGCGCTGAAATCTCAGCTACAGACGCGGAGCACTTCCTCGACAGTAATTAGTGACTCTGTTGGCCGATGGGAAGAAAATGCGCGAAATCTCCCAGCGGATGTGGAAACTGTGCAACGCCTTTTGCAAACGGCGGCGCAAAAACTACTAGCTCCTCAGTTGGACCCGAAAGGCATTGATGGAAAAATTGCGCAACCGCCGCGGAAATCGAACACGGTTGCTGCGATCGAAGCCTTTCAGAGCCGTTTCAATATTTCGGTTGACGGACTGATTGAGCCCGACGGTCAGACATGGCAAGCGCTTGTGCAGGCTGGCAGCGCAGCCACGGACCCGTCCCATCCATTCCGGAATGATGATTTTCCGCAGACGTACATACAGCAAATTTCGGTGAGTCTGGACGATCCTGATCATTCGCTCACTCTTACCTGGACGGGGCCGAAGGCTGATAGTCAGGAGACAGGCCCGTTCAGGACGTCACCTGGTGCAGGATTAAAAGGTCTAAACTGCGATGATAATGCCACAAGTCGGCGGTCCGGGTCCAAATGTACTCCGAAAGGAACGCGTGCAGTGGAAGGCTTCCAACGAAGACTTAACAGCGATTCTCGCGCTACGTACGTTACGTGGTTTATGCAAAGCCGAGGCATTGCGCTTCATTATTTTCCAAGTGTGCCCGAGTACGCGGCTTCTCACGGCTGTGTACGCATTGAGTTGGTAGATGTGGCTCGACTTATTCAGGACAACTCGCTTGTGGATGACACACAGGTTGTAGTGAGCGGAACCTGGACGAAGCCACGGAATCAATGGGACTAATGCCTCACTGCTAAACTTTCGGGAAACGAACCTGCCACTGATCCAATAGGGAAGTAGCATCGACCAGATCCATCCGGCGCATAAACGGAATCCCATCCGGTCTTTTCTTTGATCTGTTTGCATCGGTAATTGTTAGCGGTCCCGATGCGCTCTTGTCGTACAACTCCAGATGCAACATATCGCTTGGGACTTGAATGCCAATCAAGTGTCCGACTTTTGCGATCTGTTCTCCTGCATGGATGGTGTCGCCTTCTTTCACAGTTGTTGTTTTCTGGATCTCTCCGTAACGCGCGAGGAACTCGCCGTGATCGACTTCCAAAGCGAAGGTTTCGCAATAAAACGGGTACGGTCCGCGTGTGACAGTTCCGTCGGCGATCGCGTGAATCCAGGTGCCTTTCTCAAAATATAAGTCGCAGCCGGCATGGGCGCGACGCCCGTTGTTTCGGTTAGAACCAAAGGCGCGCGGCGAATGAGTCCAGTCTGACACGGGCAGGGAAGGAAAGGGGAAGAAGCATTCTCCGGCATTGTCGGAAACCTTCGGCTGACTCGGCGGTTCGTGGACTTCTACTATCTGGCCTATAGCATCCAAAAGTGCATGCCAGGTCTGGCTGTCAGGCTTAATCAGGCCATCCACCGAACTGGTATAGCGGCCTTGAAACGCCTCAATGGCCGCAACTGTGTTCGAAGTTGCAGGCGAATGTGCGATTTTTCCATCAACTCCCTTCGGATCGAGTTGGGGAGCTTGTAAAGCGTGTGCAGCCGTTTCCAAAAGGCGCTGCACTACTTCTACATCGGCTGGGCAGTTGCGCGCTCGACGCTCCCAACGCCCGACTGATGCCGAGAGATTTGAGATCATGTTAACAAACGCGGTGGCTTTCTCGTTAACTACCGCCAGCAGCTTGCAGGAGTGCCTGCCACGTTTGACTCCCGGGCTCAATCAATCCATCAATCGAAATATTGGAATGGCTTTGAAAAGCTTCGATGGCAGCAACCGTGTTCGAGTTTGCAGGCGGTCGCGCAATTTTTCCGTCGACGCCCTTGGGATCAAGTTGAGGAGCTTGTAATTTTTGTGCTGCTGTTTGTAGGAGCCGTTGCACGGTCTGTACGTCCGCTGGAAGATTGCCCGCGTTTTTTTCCCAGCGACCCACGGAGCCGGTAATTACCGCGGGGGGAGGGCCGGCGACATTGCCAGAGCCGGGCGGGGTTTCCGTTGCCTGAGCCTGATTGTCCGTAGCCTGTAGGAGTGCCTGCCAGGT
>JBARMF010000115.1:0-2877 GCA_049802315.1 Candidatus Udaeobacter sp. | reverse complement strand
GTGTGCGACCAATCGCGGCCTTATCACCATTAAAGAGCCGCATCCACAAATCGTGAGTGAGAATAACCTTGAATCCTCCCGGTCCGCCTCCGGCTTGTTCATCCTCGCGAACAAACGCGCGGCCGATCGTTGGCTTCACGCCGAGGACGTCGAAGAACTCCGCGCTGACCTTCAATCCTTGGACATTTTGCGCACCTTGTTCGTTAACGAGCGCATAACTACCACCGCGGTAGCTCGACATGCAGTCGAACGTCCGGTTTTGATTTCGGAAATCGAAGAAGTCCGGATAAGAAAGCGCGTTGAACTGGTGGGATCTGTCCGGGTCCCTCAGATTTGTGCTGCCAACAGCAACAAGACGATTCGGCGACGGAAACGGCAGCGGCTTTAACAAGACCGCGTTGACCACGCTGAAGATGGCGGTGTTCGCGCCGATCCCGAGCGCCCGCGTGAGCACCGCGACAAAAGTGAACCCGGGCGATTTGCGAAGCTGCCGAAAAGCGAGTTTAAAATCGTTCATGTCACTCCGTTCGCAGCGCGACGATTGGATCGACGCGCGTGGCGCGGCGGGCTGGCACGCAGCAGGCGATCAACGCAACTGCCGAAAGCGAAAACACGGCGATCAACACAGCCCAGGCGTCGATGGCGCCGACGTTATAAAGCAACGACATCAATGCGCGGCCCGCAGCAACTGCCCCGATTAATCCAATTACGATGCCGATTGCTATCAATGACATGCCTTGGCCGAGCACGAGCTTGAAAATGTTTGTGCGCGCCGCGCCGAGCGCCATACGAATGCCCAGCTCGCGAGTGCGTTGCGTCACCGTGAGCGCCATCACGCCGTAGAGACCCACGCTCGCGAGCACGAGCGCGAGCACGGCGAACGCGCCTAACAACACCATCGTCAAACGGCGCGTTGCCAGACTTAAAGCGATGGCCTCATCCATCGTCGTGATCTGTCCTAAGGGTTGATCCGGATCGAGTGCTTGCAGTTCGCGTTTAACCGCGGCCACAAGCGGAGCGACGTCGCGCAGGTTCGTGCGCACATGCAGATTGTTTTCGCCCCGCGGGGCCTGCGACGCCACCAAATACTCCTGGACAAGGTGCAGCGCCTCCACATTGAATTCGCCCGGAGCTTCATTGCGTGTTCGCGGCACGACTCCGACGATGGTCATCGGCGGCGCGTGTTCGTCAGCTGTCTGGTTGTCATCGATGTGCTGGCCGATGGGATCTTTCCCCGCGAAATATCTTTGGGCGAAGGACTCGTCGATGATGATCGAGCGCGAGTGCCCTTTTTCGCCCGGCAAATCCTCCGGACCAAATCCGCGCCCCCGAAGAATGGACATTCCCACAAGGCGGAAATAGTCAGGCGAGACTACACTCACTTCCGCCGAAGGCTGTTGCGCGAGCAGAACCGGCGGCGTGCCAGTCACATGAAACCCACTATCTTCCTCGTTGTCGTCGAAGGGACTATTCGCGTTAACGGCGGCGGCTTGAACGCCAGGAATGCTCTGCACGCGCTGCAACAGTTGCGTCCAAAACGCGTCCTTCTGCTCCGGGGTTTTGTACTTGGCGTCGGGCAGTGCGATTTCGAAGTTCACCACGCCATGCGGATCAAAACCGAGCGGGGCATTCTCTGCATGCCAGAAACTTTTCAATGTTAACCCTGCTCCGGCGAGTAGAACAATTGCGAGCGCCACCTGCGTTATCACCAGACCCGAGCGCATCCGTTGTCGGCCGGGGCCATCGCTGGCGCTGCGGCCACCAGCCTCGTGCAGCGCAAGCGAAAGTGATTTGGAGTTTGAGATTCGCCACGCCGGCCAGACACCAACTAAAACTCCAGCCAGCAAGGCCGCCATTGTGGTGAAAGCGAGCACGTGCATGTCGATCTTCGCGTCATGAAAGCGCGGCAGCCGCGGCGGAGTTAGAGCCAGAATCGCATCCATACTCCATAGCGTCAGAAAAACTCCGGCAATCGCGCCTATTACCGCGAGCAGCGTGCTTTCGATAAGGAGTTGCCGCGCGATTGCCCAACGGCTGGCGCCCAGCGCTGTGCGCATCGCGAGTTCTCTGGAGCGGGCGAGTGCGCGTGCAAATTGCAGGTTCGCAACATTCGCACAAGCGATTAACAGCACGCATACCACAGCCGCAAGCAACAGGCTCAAGCTGGCGCGATAATCGCCGACTGTTGTTTCAAACAGTGGCCGCATCGTCACTCGCCGTGCTGTGTTTGTTTGAGGATATTTCTTCTCGAGGTCGACCGCGATTGCGTTCAGATCGCTCATCGCCTGCGACATCGTCACACCAGGTTTCAGCCGGCCCAGGGCCCAAAAACCCTGGTGATTGTCGCGATTCCGCATCCACGGTTCGTTCGCAATTTCGCTCAGTGGGAGCAACACATCAGGATTCCGGCCAAATTGGAGTTCAGCGGGGAACACGCCTATGATCTCGCGCTCCAGTCCATTGATTAGCGCACGCCGGCCAAGGACGGATGGAGAACCAGCGAAATGCTTTCGCCAGAGGTTTTCGCTGATGAGCGCGACATTCGGCGAGCCTGCCAGGTCGTCAGCCGCAGTTAAGTCGCGGCCGATCTTGGGCTTTAACCCCATCACGGAAAGAAATCCGGAGCTCGCTCGAAGACCGCGAAGACGATCCGGCGAGCCGACACCAGTGCTCGGCGAAAAATTGGCAGCTTCGCGCCTAACGAGCGAAAGATCGGCAAAGCTTTTCTGACCGGCGTGCCAGTCGAGCCAGTTCATGTAACCGACTGCACCGCGCTCAAACGTATGCGAGCGCTCGCGGACTACGATCAGCTTGTCCGCCTCAGGATAGGGCAACGGCCGCAACAACACAGCGTTGATTACGCTGAAGATTGCAGTG
>JBARMF010000114.1:0-3418 GCA_049802315.1 Candidatus Udaeobacter sp. | reverse complement strand
ACATCAAGCTGACGCGATCATCGCGTGCGGGGTCATTCTGCAAGGCGAAACCAATCACGCAGAAAACCTGGGCCGCTCCGTTACTGATGCCCTGCAGCGCATCGCCATAGAGCACGGCGTGCCGGTCATCAACGCAGTACTCAGTTTTGATAACGAAAACCAGGCGCGGGCACGTTGTCTTGAAAATAAAATCAATCGTGGAACCGAAGCGGCCCGCGCAGCGGTGGACATCGCGAACGTTTTGTCGGATGTTCGTAGCAACCAAGGAGCGGCGGTTTCCAAACCGCCGGGGGATAATGGGTAAACGACGGCGCGCCAGAGAAGCTGCGGTTCAATATCATTTCTGGCGTGATCTCCAGCGCGGTGAAGGGCCTGACAAGATCGATGAGTTCTGGGAGTTTTGCCCCGCGCCAGAGCGGGTGCGAGAATTCGCACAGCCATTAATCGAAGGCATGGTGGCGCATTTGCCCGACATCGATGAGCGCATTGGCCGTTACTGCGAGAACTACGAATTTCGCCGGATTTCACCGGTGGATCGCAACGTTCTGCGGCTGGCGATTTACGAAATGCTTTATCGCGACGACATTCCGCCGGTCGTTTCCATCAACGAGGCGATCGAACTGGCGAAGGCTTACGGCGGCGCCGATTCAGGCCGATTTGTGAATGGTATTCTCGATCGCATTCGAAAAGATTTGGATCGTCCTGCCCGTGAGCCGGTGAAGAGAGAATCGTCTGGGGTTGACGCGGAGTCATCCTGAGTGGAGCGAAGCGAAGTCGAAGGATCCCGCGGCGTAAACACAGCGTAGTGCAACGGGATTCCTCGACTTCGCTCGGAATGACGTCATGAGATTTTTCGAATCACTCGCCAAACAATTCGCCGGCAAACCAATTGACTGGGACGAGCTCGAAGAAACACTCATCCGCGCCGACCTCGGCGTGCCGATGACAATGCGCATCATCAAAACGCTCCAGGAACGCGAAGCCTGGGCTTTACTGGGAATCGGCGACGTAATCAAAGCAGTGCGCGAAGAGATCGCGCGCATTTTGCCGCGCGACCCGGCGCCAATTCGTCGAGCGACCGGCAAACCGACCGTGATTCTGATTGTCGGCGTGAACGGAACCGGCAAAACAACATCGACGGCGAAACTCGCTCAGTACCTCACGAACGCCGAACACTGCAGGGCGTCTGTGTCAGTCCCGAACGCTTTCGGGATTCACAGAATGGAGCCGCTGGGAAGCGAGCGACATGGACGGGCAGCCCATTTGGGCGAGAGAGCGGGAGCGAACGAGTCAAACGC
This sequence comes from Candidatus Udaeobacter sp., assembly GCA_049802315.1. Lineage (GTDB taxonomy): Bacteria > Verrucomicrobiota > Verrucomicrobiia > Chthoniobacterales > UBA10450 > Udaeobacter. The sequence continues at coordinate 2,120 of JBARMF010000114.1, read as the reverse complement.
CCTACAACAGCATCAACAGAGCGTGATGCTCGCGGCCGCAGACACATTTCGCGCAGCCGCTATCGAGCAACTCGATATCTGGGCTAAAAGACTGGGCGTTGAAATCGTTCGCGGCCAGCACGGCGCAGATCCCGCCGCGCTTTGTTACGAAGCGTATAAGGCAGCAGCCAAGCAGGAGATTAATTTTTTGCTTTGCGACACTGCCGGCCGGCAACACACGAAAGCAAACCTCATGGCCGAGCTGCAGAAAATAAAACGCACTGTAGAGAAACTCGATGCGGACGCGCCGCACGAGACGTTGCTCGTCGTCGATGCGAGCACAGGCAGTAACGCACTAAGTCAGGCACGTGAGTTTAACAACGCGCTTGGACTCACTGGCCTGATCGTCACCAAACTCGATGGCAGCGGCAAAGGCGGCATTGTGGTGGCGATCCAGGACGAACTTGGAATTCCCACGCGCTTCGTCGGCACCGGCGAAAAGCTCGACGATTTCGCGCCGTTCGAGCGGAAGATGTACCTCGAAAACCTGTTTTGATTGCTAGGCTGTAAACATGTTTCGACGGCTTGGGCAGCCGTCGAAACATGACGGCTGGGAAGCCGTCACTCCTTGAATTGAAAACGGATGCGTGCTTCGCAGCATGCCCTACAATTGCTCGACTGTCGGAATCGGAACGAGGTAGTCTGATTTCAAGATGTTCAAACGACTTCTCTCGCCACCTGAGCAAAGTCGCGCGGCAAAAACCGTTGAGATTTACGGTTGGATCATCTTCCTCGAAGGCGGATTGCTTCTGCTCTTTCCCGATTTCATGGCGAGCGTTATGCATTTCGGCCCGCTGACTGTGCAAGCTTCTGGATTTTTGCGTTTGATCGGCATGCTCGTTTCAGGGTTTGGCATGCTCTATGTCCTGAGTGCACGTCTCAATGCGGAAGGCTTTGTATTCGCCACATTGATCGATCGGCCATTCGTCGCACCGACGATGGCTGTGCTGTGGTATTTTGGGGCGCTGCCCGGACCGCTCGCGCTCTTATTTGCAATAGAAGATTCTGCAAGCTGGCTGTGGACTTTATTAACCTGGCGCGCGGAGCGGCGATAGCACCGGGACGCTGCAGCGCAGCTAATGCGCGGCAGGAGAAGCTCCCGGCACTTGAAAGAACGTCAGGCAGATTGCCACCGCCGCGCACACGCAGATCAGGTCTACGAGCAGCATCGTGCTCAGCGCGTAGCGGGTATTTTTGATCTTCACACTGCCGAAGTAGACGGCGATGACATAAAACGTCGTCTCCGCCGCGCACTGAAAGACACAAGCCAAACGGCCGGTAAAGGAGTCCGCGCCGTACGTCCCCATCGCATCGAGCAGAAATCCGCGGCTGCCTGCCGAACTGAATGGCCGAAGAATCGCGATTGGCAGCGCATTCACGATCTGGTCGTTCACGTGAATGGCACGAAATATCCTCGTCAGCGAGTTCGCGAATATGTCGAATAGTCCACTGTTCCGGAAAAGTGAAATCGCGACGAGCATGCCGAGGATATACGGGAAAATAATACGCCCGACTGCTAACCCGTTGTAAGCGCCTTCGACGAATGAGTTGAAAATCGTGGTGCCTTTTGCCGCGAATTCTTTCTCGCGCAACAGACTGTAACCGAAAATCGAGAAAATAAGGCCGACCAGCAAACCGTTAGAGAGATTGCCGGTGAAATGGCTTTTGCTAATCAGATCCAGCCGCGTGATATAAATAAGCAAGGCAGCGATGACGGCGACGATTCCGCCGATTGCAATGACAATCGTCGCGTTAAGCAAATTGATCCGCTGGCGGATGCCGACGAGCACGAGCGCCGCAACCGTGCCGATGAACGACGTAATGATGCATGGCAGCATGACGTCGGCGGGGTTCAGCGCATGCTGCGCCGCCCGATAACTGATAATCGAAGTTGGGATAAGCGTCAGCCCGGCTGCGTGCAAACACATGAACATGATCTGCGGATTGCTCGCGCGGTCCTTTTGATCGTTCAGTTCCTGAAGGCTCTCCATTGCCTTTAAGCCGAACGGTGTCGCCGCACTGTCGAGCCCGAGGAAGTTCGCCGCGAAATTCAGCGTCATGTAAGAGATCGAGGGGTGACC
>JBARMF010000113.1:0-8314 GCA_049802315.1 Candidatus Udaeobacter sp. | reverse complement strand
TCCGGATTTTTACCGGCGCGCCGCTTCCCCAGGGAGCAGATGCGATCGTGATGCAGGAAGATGTCACGCGTCACGGCACTGACATCGACGTGAATGCGGACGTCGAAACCGGTGAATTCGTCCGTCGGCGCGGGTGCGATTTGGCGGAAGGACAGATGATTCTAGCCCGAGGCGAACGAATCCGCGCAGCGACGATTGCTTTATTGGCGTCACAGGGTTTTGCAGAGGTGATCGTTGGCGGCAAAGTAACTGCAGCAGTAATTTCCACCGGCGACGAGCTGGTGAAATCCGGCGAAGAACTTCAGCCGGGCCAAATTTACGACAGCAATTCCGTGTTGCTCAATGCGCTCCTGCTGCGGTGCGGTGTGAGCGCGACAGCCGTGGAACATTGTCGCGATGATCGCCACTCGTTAGGCGATGCAATCAAACGGGGAATGAAGAATCACGTGCTGATCATTAGCGGCGGCGTTTCGGTCGGGGAACACGATTTGGTGAAGGAAACATTGCGGGAGCTCGGAGCGAAGATCGAAATCTGGCGCGTAGCGGTTAAACCGGGAAAGCCATTTTTGTTTGGATGGTTTGAGAGCGAAAGAGTCGATTCGCCAGGCGAGACGCCCGCCGGCCCCACAGGCACGATGCCTGTGCTACACAAGTGCTTCGTGTTCGGCCTGCCCGGAAATCCCGTGTCGGCGTTCGTGACGTTTTTGCAGTTCGTCCGGCCGGCGATTTTGAGAATGATGGGCGCAAAGAACCTCGATCTACCGCAGGTCTCTGCGAAGTTGACGGTTGGCCTAACGAACGACGGCGATCGGCCGCATTACTTCCGTGGGAGACTCGAACACGGAAAGTTCACGCCGGTCGGTCGTCAGGAATCGCACGCGCTTTTTGGTTTGAGCCAGGCAAATGCGTTGCTACGGGTCGCAGCCGGTCAGTCGTTAAAAGCAGATGAAATTGTCGATGTTCAAACCTGGGACTGATGGGGTCTATTCGGAATCGTGGTAGGGACGCCGCGCCGCGGCGTCCGGACAGCGCAGCGCGCTGTCCCTACCAAAGTAGCAGGATTGACAGGTTGCGTGCCCGTTCCTAGCTTTATCGCCTTGAACACGGGACAAGTTACCGCGTTTGCAGAAATTCCGACGAATGAAACTCGTGGGGATGCCGAACGGCTTTCCCACATCATTTTGGAAATGCAGCGCTGCTTCTTGCTGCACCTGTCCAAGGAACTCGCGCCAGGCAACGTTTCGTTCCCACAGTTTTTTCTTCTCGCATATCTCGACCGCAAGGAAGTGCTTAGCATGTCGGAGATCGCGAAGAAAATGGGGCACACCACGGCTGCGGCGAGCGGTCTCGTGGCGCGTCTGGAAAATCTTCGGTACGTGATGCGCTCGGCGGCGCGAGATGACCGGCGAAAAGTGCTGGTTTGCATCACGCCGAAGGGCTCGGCTCTCGTCCGCCGAATTCGTGAGGAAATGGTTGGTAACGTTATGAAAATCCTGAATCACCTCACACCGGACGAGCAAAAGGCGTGGCTGCACATTTACAGCAAGATTTACGACTACTGTCAGTCGAAATGATTTTGCTTTGGTTGGTGGGAATGTTATCAGACTGCGTTGAATCCACCGGCCGGCTTTTGTGCGTCTAATCGCTAACGCTGTATGACAAGGTTCTTTCTTTACCTGGGGATAGTCGCAACGCTCGGGATTCTTGGTCAGCCGGGTTTTGCCGGCAGCGAGGGAACGTACGGCGGCGGAACAGCGTCGGCAGGTAGAGTGCCAACCTTTACTCTGAATCAAGCCATTCTGACGGCGCTGCAGCGTAACCCTACTCTTCTCAACGCAGAGCAGGAGATCAAACGAACCAAAGGCGTGATCATTCAGGTGCGCGCGCAGGCGCTGCCACAGATCAATGCGAATGCGAATTTCCAATGGACCGATCCGCACCTCATTGGCGCGCGCGTGTTCGGCAACACGAGTACGACGTCGGGATTTACGCCCTCCCCCGCCGCCTCCACCGGCGCCGCATCCCTGATGGAAGGACTGCCGTCGCAGGTCGGCGATGTTCGCACACCACTGGCTGCTGCCACGCCAGCCGCCATCCAGAATGTTGAACAGAGCGATGTCTCCTACGCGATCAGTGTTACCGGAACGCAGCTCATTTTTAACGGCACAACTTTCAATCAGATCCGGGGGACGTTTTTTCAACGCGACAGTGCCTACTTCGCCTTTCGCAACGTTCTCGATCAACTGATCGCCGTTGTGAAGACCCAATTTTATCAGATCATCGTCAATCGTGACCTCGTAAGCGTGAACGAGGAAAACGTTCGGCTTTTGGAAGCTCAGTTGAAAGATCAGCAAAACCGGTTTGAAGCGGGAACAGTTCCACGGTTTAACGTGCTGCAAGCGGACGTGCAGCTGCACAATCAGATTCCACAACTGATTGCCGCTCAGAACAACCTACGCATATCGAAGTTGCAGCTGGCCAAAACTCTTGGCCTCGATTTCCAGCGGCGACGCGGTGATGCCCCACCACTGGAGGTGATTGGTGACATGCCATACATCCCGCGCCCCATTGAACTCGCTGATGCAATCGAAATGGGAAAGCAACGACGACCGTTCCTGAAACAAGCTCGGGCAAACGTATTGAACCAGCTCCAGCAAGTGCGCGCGACAGCAGGCCAGTGGCTTCCCAATATCACAACGACCGGTGGCGGCGAATGGGTTAGCTCGCCGATCAACTCGAGTTGGCATGATATTACAAAAGGTTGGACCGCCTTGGTCCAGGGCAGCGTGCCAATCTGGGACAGCGGCGCGATCGCCGGTCAGGTCATCCAGCAACGCGCGCTCCTTTCCGAAACAAAGATTACTTACGACGACGACGTTCGACAGGTCGAGTTGGAAATACAGCAGGCCTATTCAAATTTGCAGCAGAACCGCGAGCTGATTCAAAGCCAGGAAAAAAATGTCGAGCTCGCTGACGAAGCATTGCGTCTGGCCAAGGCGCGACTCGACGCGGGTGCAGGAGTTCAATTGGATGTGCTGAACGCAACGGTGCAATTGCTCACAGCGCAATCGACGCGATTGCAAGCGCTGTTCGGATACAACTCGTCGCTGGCTGAATTCGATCGGGCGACCGGCGCACAGAGCACCTACTCGGAGCTGTTTGCCAATCTCAGGCCGCGCGCCACGGCCACAAAAACCTATTACACCGGCAGCGATGTAGATGCGATGGGCAAGCCGAAGGAAGTCTGGGAAGAACGAACTTCGACTACTACAACGCGAAGGACCAGCTCCAAGTAGCGACGTTCAAGCCCCGGAGAGCGTTTGGCAACCGGGAGGAGCCCCGGATTACTGTCATTTTGAGCAGAGCGCTTGCCGAGCCGTAACCTGAAGCGAAGGCTGGAAACATCTCTGATTGCTCTCTTCGCATTCAGCAGAAATTATCTGAGATCCTTCGCTTCGCTCAGGATGACAGTGGCGAGACGGATATTGGACTTTAGAATTGAACTGCAAAAATGCGTTTACCTTTCGAACAATTTCCTGCGCTAAGCGCGATCAAAAGCTGCCGTCACGCTTTCATCCAAAGAATTCCCGGCATCGACGTCTCACACGATAAAGCCGAAGTGTTGGAGCGGCTCGATGCCGCACATCGTGAAATTCGCAACGCAACCGGCTTTGGCGATTGGCCGATGTTCACCGCCGAACAGGTCCACGGTAATGAAATTGCAATAATCGACGAGGTAGAGTCGGCGCTCCGCGCCGACCGCGGACGCCGCGGAGCGGCGTCCCTACCAGGCCGCGAATGCCCCGCGTGCGATGGCATTATCACCAATCAACGCGGTGTCGCGCTCAGCATTTACGTCGCCGATTGTTGCGCAATTTACATCGTCGATCCAAAAACACCCGCGATCGGTCTTGTGCATTCCGGTCGTAAAGGCACCGAACTTGGCGTTGTGACAAACGCGATCAGACAAATGATTCAACTCTTCGGCTCTGACCCCGCGGACATGATCGTGCAACTCAGTCCCTGCATTCGCCCACCCCACTACGAAGTCGATTTCGCTTCTGAAATCATCCGGCAATGTCGCGCGTTCGACGTTCAGCAAATCCACGACTCCGGCACGTGCACCGCTTGTGATCTGAGTCGCTACTACTCATATCGCGCCGAGAAAGGAAAAACCGGCCGCATGTTGGCCGTGCTTGGACTGGACCCGACAATCGCGAATTAGACCAAAAAAATGTTCGCCTTTAATTACGAAGTTTCATCTAATTCTCGTTAGGCGTCAGGAGGGATATATTGTGACACGGGAAGAACTCGAAGCTTGCCGGAACGATCCGCACAATCAGAAGTGGGGCGTCTATCACTGCAAGGCTGACCCGCGGGTGATTGTGCCAAAGCGTCTTAAATGGATGGGCTGGACAATCAACGCGGCCAGACCCAGCGCAATTCCGCTCATGTTGCTCATGGTCGCCATCGTCGCCGTTCCCGGTGCTACTGTCAGAGTTTTGGGTGGTGGAAATCGAGGATTCTTAGTTGCCTTCGCGACCAGCGTTGCCGTCGTGTGCCTGCTGTGCGCCTATTTTTCGTCAAGTAAACGATGGATTGACTAATGCCTAACGAATCGATGAGCCAACGGTCCCATCGCCACGTAACTTCCGTATGCTTGCCACGGCACCGCTTGTGTTTTGTAAGGCCGCAAGCGTGCACATCGAACGTTTATGAATAATACCGACCAGATTAAACTGTTGCTCTCATTGTTCGCGATACAGTTGCCTACGTTGCTCGTTTGTTTTGTGGCTGGCGTTGTTATTCTCGCGAGGTGGAAACAGGGCTCCAAAGGCTCGATGTGGGCGCTTCTTGGATTTGGCCTAACCGCCCTTATTTGTTTTGCCGTTCCAGTCACGCAGACTGCTGTGCAGGATTGGGTCAGGCACAGCGGCTACACGATGTCCGAAAGGGCATCGGTCATGGCCGGCATTTCGATGGTGTGGTCGGTGCTGCGCGCTGTCACTTACGCCTTACTCTTGATAGCGGTATTTGCAGGACGCTCGACCTCGCCTACGGTGTCCAGGCCCCTTTAATCAAGATAAAACACCTATCAAGCCTAACCAGCGCACAGATAACTCCGTTTGCAGCCACGAAAAGAGCCAACGTTGTTCAGTCCCGGAAATTTTTGAAATTCGTCGCAACACCGAAGTCACGACTGCGCACGAATTGAATGACGGCTTGCAGGTCGTCTTTCTTTTTTCCTGTGACGCGAATTTGCCGATCCTGCAACTGGCTTTGGACTTTGAACCCCTGTGATTTGATCGCCTGAATAATTTCCTTGGCTTTGTTCCCTTCGAGGCCTTGCTTGATCTTCAATTCCTGCCGGGCATGACCGACGGATGAGATCGCAGGTTCTTCCTGCTCAACATTCCGCAAATCCACGCCGCGCTTTGACAGCTTCCCGATGACGATTTCTCGGAGCGCCTTCAAGTGCGCACCATCGTCGGCGGTCAAAATAATTTTGTCCGGCTCAGGAGTGATTTCGGTTTTCGCGTCTTTCAAATCGAACCGGGTAGCAAGGTCCTTGCGCGCCTGATTGAGCGCATTGTCGATCTCCTGCGTGTCCACTTCTGAGACGATGTCGAACGAAGGCATGGCGTTGAATTTCGGCTTTCAGATTTCAAATTTCAAATCTGCTTACAAGCTGTCTCATAAATGTCATCCTGATCCCGCGGTCGCGGGAGAAGAATCTCGGATTAATTTTCGAGCGATCCTTCCCAGGGCAAATGAACAGAGATGTTTCGCTTCGCTCAACATGACAGCGCTATTTTATAGGATGAGTTCTATCAAGAAATTCCCCGTCATGGATTTGCCTCAGCGATTTTGATGTCTCCTTTCTCAACTCGGACGTTAATTGTCGCCGCTCCCCCGCCGTTAATTATCTGATCGATCTTCATCTCCCGTGCAGAGGAATTCGCGGAGACTGGAAGATTATTAAAATCGTTCGCGATCTCTCCGTGCGTAGCGCGGGCGAGCAGATGGAAGGCGGCCTCACTGGGCAACCAGACCCAGGCGTTTCCCTGGATCATGGTCGCCTGCGCCGAAAACTTTTCCTCCTGCCACCAGTCGTAGGACAGCGCGAGTGTGCCGCGGTTCACCGTAAGATCCAGGTTTGTAAAACAGTTCCGGGCAAAAATCCGGCCGTCGTTCAATCGTGCATGTACTCCTGGGCCGCGCATCGAATCCAGGAGAACCTCGCCCGCATTCAAATCCAGTGCAGAAATGCTGGCCGTTGCCGGGACCACGATGGTGCAATCAACCGTGCCTGAATGATCCGAGAACGCCCATTTTGGCTGGGGAGGAGTTTCCGCGGTGATGGAAACGGCGCCCGGTTTTACGGAGACATTGATCGCGATCTGGTTCAATCGCTCGTGGCTGTACGCTCTTTTCAGCGATCGTACCCGCACTTCGTTGACGTTTGAGCCGTAGACCAGAACGGCGCCGTCATAATTGTGAATGCTTATATTCGCGCTGGGTTCGACCGCATAAACCTTTTCAGAAACCTCCTCGAGCACACACTTGTTCCCGCTGCCGCAGCCGTTCAGCAACGTCAGCAGTGCAGCAACAGTTGGCCAAAACTTCCGGCACTTAACAGCTGGCAATCGCACCCGCACATTTTAGTCAGTCGGCACTTCGGTGCGAGGTATACAAGGAAAATGCGAGCAACGATACAATTTTAGCTCGCTTTTCTGAACCGTTTCGGAAATGCGAGCTCGTTACACTCTCCAAGTCTAGTCGGCGCTGTCTATCTTGAGCTCTTTGCGCATAGCCTGGTAGGCTTCTTCTTCAGCCGTGCTCCACGGCCCCTTTTGATCGACAAACCAATGCTTCGCTATGTCCGCCTGACCGATCTTCGTCTTGGCGCAGCGGCGCTCGATCATCTGCATGTATCGGTTGCCCGTCTTCTCATCGCGGTCTTTTACCCAAAGGCCCGCGGTGTTGACGACGTCGGCGATCTCTTCCGAGTTGTCGGGTAACAATGCCGCCCCTTTCATTGCCAGCGCGCCGGCAATGAGTCGATAGTGAAAACGAATGTCCGGAGCGATCTTGTTCGCGTTCAATCGCTGAACCTCTTTGGCTGAAGCTTTCAGGAGCGCCGGCACGTTTTTCATCTTTGGATTTCCGTTCTCGTCGTATGACGGATTCCCTTCTTTGTCGTAGGCAATGGTTTGGTAGGCGTTCGTACGCCGCTCCTTCGCCAGGTCCGGCATTTCGAATGAGCCACTTTCCGCGAATGCGTCCGGTGCGCCTTCGGTCCCCATTAGTTCCATTCCATCGTAGCGCGCCAGCCATGCCGCGGTGAACCATGCGTGCGCGCGCTCCGTCTTCGAAAGCCTTTCATTCGCTCCCTCCTCCAATGCCTTCACATATCTTTCCAAGACTTTGTCGTACGGCGTCGGCAAATATTGTTTGGCGTCAGTGTATCGATCTTCTCGAACCTGGCGTCGTCCGAGCAGATATCGCAGCTTCCTAATATAATCTTCGCCTTCCTTCGGTGGTTCGGTTTTCGGCAATGCATCGACATATTGTTTCAATTCATTCGCCGTCAGCACGCGCTCCGCAACAAATGCAGCGTCTTCCCAAAGCTGGCCCTTGAACAAAACATCGAGTGCTTGAACAAAGTCTCCGCGCGCAAGGCGAAGTCCGCCGAGGTCACCGCTCGCGCTTGACGCGAAGCCCCAATATTCTCCTTTGGCGGACAAATCCTCGGTCGCCCACTCCTCGCCTTCACGAGAGGCGTAGGCCGGGGCTGTTTTCATTATCTCAATAGCTCGAGCCATCGTCTCCGTGGCGTCAGCGAATTTTCCGGCGCGGAGTTGCAGCTTGGCCTTCAACCAAAGCGAAGCTGCGCTGTCACCTTTGCTTAGCTCCAGCCAATGCGCCGCGCTTTTGTAATCTCCTTCGTTATAAGAAATCCAACCGAGATATTCCGAGTCTTCGATCCGGTTCAAATTCGATTGCTGAATGATGTTGAACCAGCGTGCGGAACGGCTTATCCCCGGCTTCTTCAAACCTTCAGTGTAATAATAATCCGGTGAAACCGCTGTCGCCAGGATGTGCACCGTCACTAGTCGCCTAAGCAATGGATCCTGCGCGGCTACTTTCAACTTCGCCGTCTCTTTCTGCTCTTCCTCGCGCTTTTGCTCGTCAGTCCACTTTTCTCTCTCTTCCGGCTCCGGGCCGTAATTCAATAAACCGCCGGCCGGTTCTCGATCGGGGATTACTGTCTTGAGGGAGACGACCGCGCTGCCGTCACCCAGCGCAAGTT
>JBARMF010000112.1:0-1981 GCA_049802315.1 Candidatus Udaeobacter sp. | reverse complement strand
GGAGTGAACAGATTCGTCATCAACACGCACCGGCATCCGGAATTGTTCCAAAGTTTCTTTGCCACCGGCGAGTATGCCGGCTTTCCCACTTCCCTCGTTCACGAACCGGACCTGCTCGAAACAGGCGGCGGCATCAAAAACGCAGAAAGTCATTTCGGAAGCGAACCCTTCCTGACCTACAGCGGAGATATTTTAACCGACGTCGACCTCCAGCCTTTGATCGACGAACATTTCCGTCGGAGAAACGACGTGACCCTCGCTTTACGTCACACCGGTTTAGCTACGGCCGTGGCTTTGCGCGACCAACAGGTCGTGGACATCAGCAACCGCTACGGCGTCGCAGGAAACTTTGATTTTGCCAATATCGCGGTTTGGAACCCGGCGATTTTCCAGCGGATTCCGCCGCGCAAAAAGATCTCGTTTATTCCGATCATTGCGGATTGGATAGCCCAGGGCGCAAAAATCGGCGGCGTAGCAATGAACGACGGAAAATGGTTTAACATCGGGTCGCGCACTGAATATCTCGAAGTGCATCGCACGATCTTGCGAGAAAATTGGAGGCCCGATTTCGTCAAAATACGCGAATGGCCTGAACGCAAAGCAAGCAGCGCGATCGTCGATGCCAGCGCGCAGTTGCGCGGCTGCACAGTCGTGGGACGTAACTGCCGCGTCGGAGCGGATGCAATCCTGGAAGACACAATTCTTTGGCCGGATGCAGAAATTGCTTCCCAAAGCCACTTGGAGGCTTGTATTGTCCGCTCCCGAAAACAGGTCACTGGCATCCATCGCGACATTGACATCTGAATTATGAGGACCGAACTGCTTGTTCGACGGACGCGGAAGCATTTCCCGCGGTTGGATGTCGCGCAGATCAAAATCGCAGCAATTCAAAAGGGCGGGTCGGACCGCAAATTCTATCGGATCCGTTGCTCAGCGGAGCAGGCGCTCATTTTGGCAAAATACAATCTGGAGCGGGAAGAAAATCGCCACTACGTAACGATTGCGAATTTTCTTACCGAACACCGAATTCGGGTACCTGAGATTTACTTTCACGACGCGAACGAAGGTTTGATCTGGCTGGAAGACCTTGGCGAGCGCGACCTCTACAGTTATAGCGACGAAGGCTGGCTGGTGCGCCGGGCCTTCTACGAATCGGCCCTCGATCAAATCGCGGCGTTGCATGCGTTGCCCGAATCAGTTTGCGTCGAGATGAAGCAGCATTTGCCGGCCGAGTTCAATTCTGAGCTTTACCTTTGGGAACAGAATTACTTTTTTGAAAATTGCCTCGGCCGTTTATTCAAAATCGAGAAAGAAAAGCTCGCGCAATTGGCGTCCCTGCCTGCGCTGCAGGAAATCGCAGATCGTCTGGCATCGTTCCCGAGAGTCTTGGTGCATCGCGATTTTCAATCGCAGAACATCATTATCCGAAACGGTCAGGCGTACCTCATCGATTTCCAGGGAATGCGACCCGGTCTCGCCGAATACGATCTGGCATCACTCCTATATGACCCCTATGTCGATCTCGCAGAAGACGAACGCGCAGAGTTGACCGCACACTATCGCGGGCGTCAGCTCGAAAACGGTATCGCGATTAACGGCGATTTCGATCTCAAGTTGCGGCTCTGTACCATGCAACGCCTGATGCAAGCGCTAGGTGCTTACGGATTTCTCGGGTTGGTCAAAGGTCATAAACATTTCCTCGAGCACGTCGCTGCCGCCATGCAGTCGTTGCACCGTACCGTGGCAGAAATCGAAGGGTTGACCGAACTGCAACAAACGTTGCGGCACCTGACGTAACTAGCCGTAATCCCCTTAACGCGGACTGGGCAAGGGCGCGGAAGCGGTGTTAAGCGGCGGATTCTGGTTGAGGCAGATCATTTCGAACGCCGGAGCCGGGAAAGGAAACTAACTAACATCTACTTTTCAGTATGCGCATTCCCCCGAAAGCCTGCGCCCGCCGCGATCAGCCGTGCGAAGCGTT
>JBARMF010000111.1:0-2892 GCA_049802315.1 Candidatus Udaeobacter sp. | reverse complement strand
TTTTCTCTTTTTCGTATAGCTCTTCGAGGCTGATAGGCAGCGTGCCTTCCACCATGTTAATGCCGTCGTGGATCTTGTGGAGGTCGAACGGGTCTTTCGGGTCGCGCTCCTGGTAACGAGCCCCATATAGATGCATCAGAATTTGTTTGTTCGCCAAATCCGCTTCGAGCATACCGGTGCGCGCGTACGTGACCTTCACGGGCAGCGCCTTCTCGTTCATCTCGAACACGGTAATGTTCTCGAGCTTATTCCCTTCTTTTTTGCCGACATAAATCCTGCGGCCGGGAAACTGATCGATGACCTGATCGCTGCCAAAAAGCGCCATGGGATTCCGCGTGGCGAGATCAAAAATGGTGCTGCGCAATCTCTCCTGCGCGGCAGGCGCAACTTGCACATTGAGCCAAAGACAAATCGCCGTGCAACCAATGGCGATGCCAGCAAGCGGAAGAGACACGCGCGTGACGCTCACGCCGTTAGCGCGCAACGCGATCAATTCGTTGTCCGCGGACAGTCGCCCGAAAACGAGGAGAATCGCAGTCAACAATCCCCAAGGAATGGTGAAGATAAGCGAGAACGGCAGCACGTATGCGATGAACGTGATCAAGTATTCCATCGGCACATCGTGATTCACCAGCAGCGGCAGCAGCTTCCTGAAAATATTTCCGACCACGAGTACCAGGCTCAGCACCGCGATGGCAAATGAGACGTTCACCAACAACTCGCGGCTAACAAACCGATCGATCAGCTTCATCTTGCGTCGCAAACGTTAGCATAAAAGGTTCGAAGCGCTGCCCTGTGACGCGGTGCTCCAAGGAACGACGGCTTGGGCAGCCGTCGATTTTGAACATGACGGCTGGGAAGCCGTCACTCCTTGAACGCGTTCAGCGTAACGCTACCGTCGTAGCAGTGAGCAGCAACATGTACGATGTCGCGATCATAGGAGGCGGACCGGCCGGGAGCACAACCGCGGCCCTGCTCGCGCGCGCCGGACGTCGAGTGGTTCTCTTCGAGCGCGAAAAGTTCCCGCGGTTTCACATTGGCGAGTCGCTGTTGCCGTTCAGCATGAAGGCATTTACCCGGCTCGGGCTGCACGAAAAATTTTCGAGCGCCGGGTTCATAAAAAAATACGGCGGCGAAATTATGAGTGCGTGCTCCGACACGGGAACCAAGTTTTACTTCAAGGACGGTTACCGCTCGCAAACCGATCACGCTTATCAGGTGACACGCAGTGATTTCGACAAGGTGTTGCTGGATCACGCGGCCGAATCCGGCGCGGAAGTGCACGAGCAGACTGTGGTTTCAAACGTGATGTTCAGAGCTGATGAGGTTATATTATCGTATAAAAGCGTGTCCTGTAACGAGGCAGGGTTGGCGCGCTGCGCCGACCGGACATCGCAGCGCGATGTCCCTACCACCGAGGGCGAAGTTCGGGCGCATTATCTCGTCGATGCGAGCGGACGCACCTCGGTGCTCGGAAGGCAATTCAAGATCAAGAAGACCTATGACCATCTTCAAAAGCTCTCGATCTTCGCGCATTACGATGGTGTGTGGCGTCCGGAAGGAATTGACGGCACGCTGACGGTTTTGATTCGTGCCGTTGATCGTTGGTTCTGGCTGATTCCAGTTTCGCAAGAGCGAACGAGCGTTGGCGTGGTTCTCGACAGTGAAACTTTTCGTAAATCCAAGCTCAGCGCTGACGATTTTCTCGAGCAAGCGTTGGCGGAACAGCCAACCATCGCGAAACGTATGACAAACGCGCGACGGCGCGTTTCGAAGGCCTATGTCGAAGCCGATTTCTCCTATCGAAGCGCGCATCTGTACGGCGATCGCTGGTTGCTTACAGGCGACGCCGCCGGATTCATCGACCCGATTTTTAGCAGCGGTGTTTTTCTTGCGATGTTCAGCGGTGAAAAATGCGCCGACGCTTTGAACGAAGTTCTGGATCACCCGCGTAAGGCAAAACGCTTGTTCGCTCGATACCAGCGATCAGTGAATCGCGCGATGGACGTTTATCTTCGCTTCGTCAATGCGTGGTACACGAAGGAATTCATCGAAGTTTTCCTCGCACCGCGCAATGTGCTTGGTATCGCCCCGGCGGTAAACGCGGTGCTTGGCGGAAATGTGGGCAACAGTTTCCCGATTCGCTGGCGAATGGGGGTGTTTTATTTCCTGGTTTGGCTGCAACGCCACCACCCGATCGCACCGAAGCTCACGCTGATTCCAAAGAAAGAAGCGACAACTGCACAGCCTGCCACAAGTTTGGCGCAATAAAGCGATGCGAGGACGTATCGCACTCCAACTCCGAAAGCGTTCGCGAGTCCAGCACTTCGTGCGAAATATGTCCGAGGCGCGTGTTCGGTTTTGCGCAAGCTTTGGGAGTGCGCACGCGTCCTCGCGTCGCTTTCGCCTATGCGCCGCCCAGCGTTCAGGGGTGCACGCAAGGCGTGCGATTTCCATTATCACGATCGCTTTTTGCCTAACAAGTTGCGCATCCGTCGCACGGCATCAATTCTCCGAGCCGGCTGCGGGGTGGCAGACCAAAACTGGCCAGCTCATGTATCGGACAGCCAAGGCGACGCTGATCGGCGAGGCAATAGTGCGCTTGTCGAAGACAGGCGATTTTGAATTGACGGTATCGAAAGGCCCAGGAATCACATTGTTGTCGCTCCGACAAGATGGGGAGTTTGCGGAATTCAACGCAAGCTTTACGGGCCAGCATTGGTCTGGTCCTACGGCGAGTGCGCCGCCACAGCTGCGCGGCTGGCTCGCGTTACGCGATCAATTCCTTCGCGCGCCGAATCAAAAAACGCTGCGATACGTCAGTGGCGACGAGACTTTTCTGTTTCATTTTTGAATCCGGTTTTCCGCTGAGGACAGCTGACGCTACAGGAT
>JBARMF010000110.1:0-6983 GCA_049802315.1 Candidatus Udaeobacter sp. | reverse complement strand
AGTTGCAGCACTAGCAATGTCGGGCCAAGTGGTTCGTGCAGCCGGTGCCTGATGAGCTTAATCAGCTCCGCTCTCGCAGGCGCGCCCGTTGATTCAGATTCAGCGGACAACGGCGCAGAGTTTTTTTGATCACGGCGTACCATCGATTCTTCCCTCCAAACACTTATTACGCACGCAAGGCATCATCGAGACGCTTCCTGGATCGGAAAAAATCCGGCAGGCATCAGAATTTCTTGCATTTTTCGCGAAACTGTTAATTGGTCGCCACGCACATTTCTCCTTGCGTTGCGTCTTACGAATCTGAAGTAAGCGACGTGCCGAACTCGCTCGCCCCGTCAGTGTTCGCCGATGATCTGCAAATCCTGCCGCAGCTTGACCCTGCTGCCGTGTGGCAGAAAGCCACGAAAATTTACGCTGGGATAAATCATGCAATCGCGTCCGATAACCGAGCCGGGATTGATGACCGAATTGCAGCCGATCTCAGTTCGGTCGCCGACGATTGCGCCGAATTTTCTTAAGCCTGTTGAAATGTCACCATCTGGCGTGCTCACCACGATTTCTCCGTGATTAAGTTTTACGTTTGAGAGAATCACGCCCGCGCCAAGGTGTGCGTGGTGCCCCAGGATGGAGTCGCCGACATAATTGAAATGCGGCACCTGTGCTTCATCGAACAGAATGCAGTTCTTGAATTCGCATGAGTTGCCCATTACGACACCGTTGCCGGCGATAACGTTTTCGCGGACGTAGCAACCGGTGCGAATTTGACAGTTTTCGCCGATCCACGCCGGGCCCTTCAACACCGCGCCCTGCTCAATGACAGTTCCCTTCCCGACGAACACGCGATTGCTGATGAACGGCTTGCCGATTAGCTCGGCGAAGACGGCTGGTTTCAACCGAAATTGTAAGTAACTCGAGATCTGTTTGAGCGCATCCCAAACATAATTCTGGTTCTCAAACAGCTTCGAATGAGCCGTGTGTTCAAGGTCTAGAAAATCGGCAGGAGCAAACATTTTCAGTATGCGGCGGGCCGGTCGCTCACAATTTCCCGAGCGTCACGTATTCGCCGTTCGGCTGTTGGAACCATTCAGGCAGCTCAATCCCCGAGTCCACGATACTTTCGTAGCAATTCTGTGTGATCATGCCCCGCCGGGTGCTTTCGCCAAACACCGCGTAATTTTTCTCCGTCACGAACAACCTGTGCTCAGGCAGCTTGGGAATGTCGTCCTTGAGATCATCCATTGCCTTGGCGCTGGGAATGTGATCCGGCAGATTCTTGAAGAGATATCGAAGCACCTTGGCGCGCATGATCTGATGGATCCATATCTGCCACCAACCTTTTCGTTCGAGATAAACATCGCCGAACAGGTTCTTCACTTTGTGAGGGTGCAGTGTGAGCCGGGGAATGCTCAATAGCGCCCTGCATCTGCAGAACAAAAGGCCGTCAATTCCAGGTGAACGCATCGCGTGAGAAATCAGTTTGGCGACCGTATCGGTCGGAAGCTGAATCGGGTATTTGTCGTCCACGCACCAGTAAATCCATTCTTCGTCATCGATGTCTGCCAGCAAATGCAGGATGGTTCCCTTGATGTCCTCGGGCGCTGCGTGGTATTTGATTCGGTCAGTGTCGGTTCCACGAAGTTCCTGGTATGGAACATGAAAAACAAAGGGGTGATCCGGCCAGAGCCGCTCGTATTTGAGAATGAGATGTCGCGTGATCGGTCGAAAGCGGTCACACGTAAGGACGATCGCTTTTATTTTATCCGGCGAACTCATAACCGAACCGCTCAATATCCACTTTGAACTTCGCTGCAATGATATCTCTTGTTCGAGGGGTGTAATACTCAGTGTAATGACGCACCCGTGGGTTTTCGCGTCGGTGCGGCAGCTTCTCCTCCACACCGAGCTTCTGCGCCACAAAAGCCCAATCCTCATCGAGCCGCTCGAATCTTCCGATGAAATCGGCTAACAGGTTTCCGTTTGCATCGACAAACCAGTCGAGTTGATAACGGTGCGGGGACGAATGCACGCATGTGGCGCTGCTGTACTGCATCCAATCGACAAATTGTTCGAAGCTCATCTCGTTCCGGAGCTGTAATGCTTCCGTGCGCTCATACAGCGATACAACCCGGTCCCATGGATTGCGAACAAATCCGAACTTGAAATAGGATTCGAATTGTTTGCGCCCGGTCTCTCTCCGTCGCTCTTCGGGCTGTAGCAAATAAAGCGCGGCCATGATGCGGTTCTTTCGTCCGCCGAATTCGGTCCAGGACGTTTCCATTAGCTGCTTGATCTGCCACAAATTCAGATGCGGCTTCCACGCCTTACCGAGAATTGCGCGGATGCTGGTCGATCCAGTCTTAGGCACCTCGACAAAGATGCATTTGTGCTGATGAGAGATCACGTCTGGTGGTTCCCTAGTTTATCCTGCTATTTTGCGATTGGCACGCCTCCTTCATTCGCAAGATTGTCTTTGAGGCTTTAGCAACTCAACGCAACACACTGTTTGTGTTGTAATCTGAATCAATCTCGCGGCTGCTTTAAGGAATAACCGAGCGCGTTTCAAGAGTCGGTCTGCGTTTGAATTGCTTTGACGCCGCTGCATGAAACCTTCTAACATCGGTCGTTCGAGACAAATAAATATGAGCGGTGGTGGGGCGAACTTGAATGCCGGCGATGATATCGTCGGCAGTTACAAGATTACAACAATAACGATCCGAAAGGGCGTTTATGAATAGCGCTCCGAGCCCTTCTCAAAGTCGGGCAGCCGGAGATGGAATCGACCAAATCGCTGCTAGTGTCAGGTCTGGCCAGGTCGTTTTGTTTCTAGGTGCCGGCGTTCACGCATCAAAGCCTGCTTTGCCTGGACAGCCCGATCCGTCTCCCGACTCGCGCCGGCCACTGTTCGCGGGAGCCTTGGCGGAAGCACTTGCCGGAGAAACCCGATGGATGGAGCGTTTTCCGAACAAGCCGCCGAAGGACAACTTTCAGCGTGTCGCGCTGTACTACGAACTCAGCATCATCCTCGATGAACAGTTGAAGGACTGGGAGCAGAAAGGCAAAGCCCAAGGTCTTCCGCAGCCCCAGGATCGTCCCGGGAGTACTACTGAAGCGATTGACCTGCGCCACCGCGGCCGAGCCAGGCTCGCAAATGCTGTCCAGCGCGCAGTCACTGTTGGCAAGACACCTTCGCCAGCATTGTACGCCCTGGCAGAACTCAATTTTCCACTGATCATGACGACAAATTACGACCGCCTTTTCGAAGACGCCCTCTTGATGGCCGGAAAAAACCCAACCACAGCCGTTTATCAACCAAAGGCAACCACGCGCCCGGATGATCCGCTCCAAGACCCGTCTCCTCAAAATCCGTTCATATTCAAGATCCACGGTGACATAAACACACCGGAGTCTCTCGTCATCACCGACGAGGATTACATCGACTTTGTGCTTCGGATGACTGCGCCCGGCGAGTTTAACCCTGTGCCGGACACCTTTTACTACCGCCTCTCAAAATGGCCGACGCTCTTCATCGGCTACAGCCTGCTCGACTATAATCTGCGTCTACTCCTCAAGACGTTGCGTCATAAGAAAGATCAATTCCCGCGTTCCTATTCGATTGATCCCTGGCCCGATCCGCTCGTGGCGAGGGTGTGGGATTCACAGCTCGGCTACGTTGGCTTTCTCGCGAACAACCTTTGGGAATTTGTGCCCGAACTTTATCGGCGCGTGAAAGGATGTGAAATGCCCAACTATGGGGAATGAACCTCTTTCCTTACCGCTGCCATCGGCGCCTTATCGCGGAATCGAGCCATTTCGTTTCATTGACCAGCCAATCTTCTCAGGCCGCGCCGACGAGGTGCGGAAACTGGTACGGCTCATTACTATTTATCGCGGCATCTCCTTTTACGGCGAGTCTGGCGCCGGCAAATCGTCCGTGATCAACGCGGGCTTGATTCCAGCCCTGCGGGATGAAGGATTCGTGGCTGAGCGAGTGCGCGTTCAACCGATCGCGGGGCAAGAGCTGGTAATCGAACGCATCGCGCTGACGAACGAAGGGGCGCCCCCATTTCTGCCATCGAGGTTCGCGACTTGCGCCGACGAGAAAGCACCCGAACCTGCACGCGTCGTCTTATCGGCCGAGGAGTTCATTCGTCGGATTCAAAGAACGCCGCTGCCCCAAAGAGAGGATGGCATCGCGACTTCAGCTGCTGTCCCGGTTCTGATCTTTGACCAATTCGAAGAGCTTATTACTCTCTTCGAAGAAGCTCCCGATAGCCGCGAGAAGTTCAACCAGGCTCGTGAAATACAATGCGGAGTCGTGGAAATGCTCTTGGGATTGCTGGGCGATCCGAACCTGTCGATCAAGCTCGTGCTTTCCTTCCGCGAAGATTATCTCGCCAAAGTCTCCCGTCGTCTCGCGGCTGCTCCTCAGCTCAGGGAACAGGCCTTTCGCCTTTCCTTTCTGCCTGAAACCGCGCTGCGGAAGATCATTCGGGGGCCCTTCGAGAGTGCATCGATCCCGGCCGGTCATTTCACGAGACGCCTCTCGGAGCCCGCTTTCGATGCGCTAGAATCCTCTTTTAAGGAGTTAAGCGACACGGGAACTATCAACCTCACCGAGGTTCAAATCGCCTGTCTCGCCCTTTGGGAGAACGAGCAAGAAGAAGAAGCATTTCTCAAAGAAAGAGAACGCCGGGAAGCCGTTCGGCATCTCTTTGGTAATTATTTCGACCGTGCTTTGAATCGTTTGGAGCAAAAGTTCCGGAAACCTGCGATCACAGCACTCACTTTTCTTGTCACTTCCAGCGGAACTCGAAACATCGTCTCGGAAGACGATCTGCTTGGCAACGTTGTTCGCGACGATCATCTAACGGAGCCTGAGGCCCGCGAGGTTCTCAAAGCGCTGTCCCGCACGACCCGTCTCGTCTTCCGCCAGACCCGGGGCGATAGTGCATTCTACGAGATCAGCAGCGAATTCCTCATTCCGTGGATCACGGAAAAGCGCCAGGCGCGGGAGAGGGACGCGAAGCTGGAAAAACAACGGGAAGACGAGTGGCGTTTGAAGAATGAGCGGTCGGTCGGTCTGGCTGCGAGATCGAACGCAACCGCCGTGGACTGGTGCCAGAACAGGAAGGCAAAAGGAAACCTGCTGCTGAAGGGCGTGCCGTTGTGCCAAGCCGCTGAACTGCTCGAAAAGCACCCTCATCTTCTCACATCGGAAGCACGAGACTTCATTGAGGCATCCCAAGCGCGCCGTCGCCGTGGGCGGCTGCTTTGGTCAGCGATTGCGTCTGTCATGTTCGCACTGAGCATCTGGAACATATTCCTGCCGGGAAGCCAAAAGGAGCCCCGTAGGATATTCTTGAATTGCCTCCTTGTGTTGGTCCTACCATGCATTCTTCCTATCCTGGACCGGCTGCCAAAGCACGTTTCCGTTCGCACCCTTGCAGCAAGCGCTTGGAGATGGTCAATTTATAGCTGGGTTTGCTTTCTACTTTTTTGCGAATATGTCCTGAATCCAAGTGAAACTGAGTTCGGCCCTATCTTCGGTAGAACCTTGATTTTAGGCTGCATTCTTCTGGTACCTTTTCTCAAATGGTGGACCTACGTCAAAGCGCTTCGCCAGTCCATTGAGCCTCCGGTTCGATTGCCTTGGGCTCCCAAGGCTGCGTTGTTTTTTACCGCTGCTTTGCTCCCCATCGTCCTCTTCTGCAGTCAAACCGCTCCCGCTCTCTTCAGGATTGGGGAAGAAAAAGCCACAACATTCAACACCAATTCCAACGGGTGGATTTCCCGGACCGTCACTGATAGATCGACACCGGGCACCAAAATCATCCAGAAAAGCTACTTTCAACCAGCTTCTTGCAGCGAGGGCTATCATCAATCACGCGTTAAGCACAACCAACGGGGCCTTCCTGTCGAAGGAATCTACCTGGACGCCGCCGGCAATCCTGTCGCCACTACGTACGGCTATCAGCGATGGATTGCGACCTATAGCGCCCGAGGCGAACTGGTGAACTTGGTTGGTTTCGACTCGAATGGCGGTCAGTTCCCCTTGCGAAACGCCCTAGCCATAACCGAGATTTTTGCCAGGGGCGAAGGAAAGGAAGTCGGCCTCCAAGTCGGCGACGTGTTCTGGGCTTATGAAGATTGGAATTACAATGATAAGTCGCGGTCGGCTGATCTGTCTCAAGCAACCAAATCGCTTCTGGAGCGCATCAATCGTCCTGGTGATAATTTTAGAAAGCTCGTGGTTTTACGAAACGGCAAGGCGCTGACATTCGAAGTGCATCCCGGAAAGCTGAGTGTGAGCTTTGAGCCTACACCAATTCCAGAAAGCTGGATAATCAACGCCCGATCCGCCAATGCTCAGGATACCGTAGGCCGACCATGATCCCGGTCATTCGTGGAGAAGGAAAGCTTGCTAGGAACGCCTGCCACCGTCCTTCTAGTGGAAGCGCAGCGTAGCGATGGCTAGCGATATCGCAGATTCTGGTTCCATTCGACGCATATCCTTGAATTTTGGAAGGAATTCTAATCGCCCGCAGCGTGACTGGTGGCATCAACCTCCGAAGGAGTCATTCTCCACGGTCGGAACTCCTCGCTACAGCTCCTCTTTCACGGCCAATCCGCTAAACCCAGAGCCGTTGATATCATACCTAATCGCTCAAGCTGCTGTCTCGTATACGCCCGCGCTCTCCTTGCCACCCATGCGGCACTACTTCGCAACCTCAGCAGAAAAAGGGTGGGTCGGCCGGGACTCGAACCCGGAACCAACCCCGAAAGCTTTCGGGGCTGCTCTTATTCAGTCAGGTTGTCTTTTTGATTCAATGCCAAAATCGCCAGTTGCGGATTCTTTTTACGTTTGAGTTGAGTTTCAAGGGCACGCGCTTCACTCATCGACGGGAGTTGTTTCGCGCCGACGAGGACGACTTCTCCACCAAAACGGCGTGTGGTGTGATTACTTCCGCGCCTATGCTCAATGA
>JBARMF010000109.1:0-2848 GCA_049802315.1 Candidatus Udaeobacter sp. | reverse complement strand
TCCTTGTCCCATTGCGCCACGACGCGGCCCGGCATTGACGCATTTTCCAGCGGCACGAACGAGCTGAGTTTGTTCTGGCAGATAATCATGCCACCGGAATGCTGGCCAAGATGACGCGGCAACCCGTAAATCGCGCGATACAGTCGGATGAATGCCGGCATCCGCGGATGATGTTTCGGCAGACCGGCAGCTTCGATCTGCGCTTCCAATTCCATCGTGTGGGGGAAATCGCCGCTGGCAAACAAGTGCGAGAAGCGGTCGATAATGCTCGGCGAAAAATTCAGCGCCTTGCCGATCTCGCGCGCGGCGCTGCGCCCACGATACGTGATCACGTTCGCAGTCATCGCTGCGCCGTGTTTGCCGTAACGCCGATAAATTTCCTGGATCACTGCTTCCCGCCGATCGCCGCTGGGAAGATCAAGATCAATATCAGGCCAGCCTTTACGGCTCTCGTTGAGAAATCGTTCGAACACCAGATGATTTTCCACTGGGTCAACCGGCGTGATCCCGAGGCAATAACAAACGGCGCTATTGGCGGCGCTGCCGCGGCCCTGGACCATGATGTTGTGTTCACGGCAGAAATTGATGATGTCCCAAACGATCAGGAAATAGCCGGGGAAATCGAGCTTGCTGATCAGCGCAAGCTCTTCTTCGATCTGACGTTTCACTTTCGGGCTGATCGCGACGTAACGCTGCTGCGCACCGAACCAGACGATGGTGCGCAAAAATGAATCCATACTGTGCCCGGTAGCCAC
Organism: Candidatus Udaeobacter sp.; assembly: GCA_049802315.1. Lineage (GTDB taxonomy): Bacteria > Verrucomicrobiota > Verrucomicrobiia > Chthoniobacterales > UBA10450 > Udaeobacter. The sequence goes on along the minus strand of JBARMF010000109.1, from coordinate 2,093 downwards.
CGGATACTCGGGAAATTCGTAGCCGAGATTTTCGAGAGAAAATGTGAGTCGCTCAGCGAGGCGCGATGTGTTCTCAATTGCTTCCGGCAAATCTGCAAAAATTGCACGCATTTCGCGATCGCTTTTCAGATGACGCTCGGCATTTTGCGTCAGCAATTTGCCGGCGGCATCGAGATGCGTGTGTTCGCGAATACAGGTGAAAACATCCAGGACTTCGCGTCCGTACGGCCTGGCGTATTGCACACCGTTTGTAGCGACGAGCGGCAATCGATGCGCCCGCGCCAGATCGATCAGTTCTCGATTAATGCGTTCTTCGCCTCGAATGAAATGGCGCTGAAGTTCAATGAAAACGTTTTCCCATCCGAACGCGTCGATTAAAAATTGAGCGCGGTTTGCAATTGTCTGAGGAGCGCGGGCGCCTCGCCCGCACTTTTCGGCGCCCCCGCCGAAAAGCCTCGAAGACGTGTCCCGCGAGGCGGGCGAGGCGCCCGCGCTCCCCAATTCAAACAACGCAACCAGGCCTTGTGCAAACTCCGGCAGGTCATCCCAGCGCACCGCGCATTTGCCTTTTTCGCTGCGCAGATGTGCCTGGGTCAGCAGTTCACACAAGTTTTTGTAGCCGGTGCGATTTTCCACCAACACCGGCAGAATGCTGCCGTCTTCCATTGACAATTCAGCGCCGATGATTGGCCGGACCCCGCGCTCACGCGCAGCGACGGAAAATCGTTGCGCGCCGTAAACACCATTGCGATCGAGCAATGCGATCGCCGAGATTTCCAGTTCCGCTGCGACCTCGGCTAATTGCTCGGGGAAAGATCCGCCACGCAAAAAGCTAAACGCGCTGCATGCATGAAGCTCGATGTAGCTCATTGTCATTCCGAGCGAAGTCGAGGAATCCCGCGGCTCAAGCTTCAGTTAATTCGCGGGCTCCTTCGACTTCGCTGCGCTCCGCTCAGGATGACTCCTTAGTCATACACGCCGTCGATTTTCCAAACGCCGTCACGTTCATGGGCGCGAACTAATTCGCCGTTCTGCAATTGCAGATCCCACTCGGCGAGCCGCCACGATTTTTCGTCCCACCAGTTTCCAGAAAGAAAATACGGACCGCGTTCATCGATTATCTTTCCAGACATTTTCCCGCTGCGAATGTGCGTCGGTGTGTCTTCATCCTGCAAGACAGAGGCAGAGACCGCAGGCCGGAATCTTCGCAGCGCTGGAGATAACGGAGCACAGCCATCCTGGCTGTGGGGCAGGCGGGCATCTTGTCCGCCATAGGACGGACTCGCTGCGGCGAGCCTGCCCTTGCTTTTGCAGGCGAGGACGCCTGCTTGCCCCACAGGTTCGTCACGGCGAATCCGTCCTATGGCGGACTGGAAGCCTGTGCTACCAAACGGCTGCATACGAAATGCATCGGGCCGATGCGTCTCTTCCAGAACAGGTGTGCCGATCCGATCGCCGCCCAGAAGAGCGGTCAAACGGGCGAGTGTTTCTGAAAGTTGATAAGGGTTGCGCAATGTCGTTTCAAATAATCCGAATTGTTCGCCGGCAGGTTTGATCGGCTCTGCGCTCAGCGCGACGGCAACGATCGGATGTTCAGACCGAAAATTCTCCAGATGCGTCTGGAGCATCCGGAACAGAAGATCGACTTCGTTTGTCGGCTGCGGAATTTTGAAAACGCGCTCGTAAATTTGTTTATTCCCGAACGTGATTCGCAGCGTCAGTTCTTTTGCGACGAGATAAATTGCGGCCAAACGCAGGGTGAGCTGCTCCAAAAACCGGCGCAGCATAAAAAGCAACGGCTCGGCTGTTTCGATTTCGAGCTCAAACTCGAAACTCTCCTGGAACGACTCCGGCGGCCGAACCAGTTTGAGCAGTCGACTGGATCGTCCGTTAGCGCGCTCCCACATCCGAATTGCTTCGGGGCCTAGGCGCGCACCAAGCTGCTCCTTATCCAGAGCCGCCAGTTGGCCAAGGGTATGAATGCCCCACTTGTGCAGAATCGCGAAGATTGCCTGCACCTCCATCTGCCCTTCCATGCCGGCAAACTACAGCAGGTCGCCTTATATGTTCAAGTGAACATTTTAGTCCAATCA
>JBARMF010000108.1:0-2410 GCA_049802315.1 Candidatus Udaeobacter sp. | reverse complement strand
GAGAACGGTCCGCTCTCCAAGGCAAAGAACTTTGAGTTCCGTCTACAACAGCAAGAGATGGCAGTGCGGGTCGCGCAAGCGCTGGAGGAAGAACAGCATCTGGTAGTCGAAGCAGGCACTGGCGTCGGCAAATCACTCGGCTACCTCGTGCCCTCGGTCCTGCTCGCGCTGGAGCATCACAAAAAAGCAATCATTTCAACGCACACCATCAATCTTCAGGAACAACTGCTGCACAAAGATATTCCGATCTTGAAAAAAGTGCTGCCGGTCGAGTTTGAGGCAGCGTTGATGAAGGGCAGGCAAAATTATCTGTGCCCGCGCCGGCTCGAGCGCGCGTTGCAAAATGAACAGGAACTTTTCACTGGGCCAGAGCGGAGCGAATTGCAGCGTTTGGCCGAATGGGCGCGAACTACGCGTGACGGATCGCTCAGCGATCTATCCGTCGAGCCCGATCCAAAAGTTTGGTCGCAAGTGTGCAGCGAGGCGCATATCTGCACTCAAAAGACTTGTGGCCAAAATCCGCGCTGTTTCTATCAGCAGGCCCGCAAACGTTTGCTGGCGGCGGACGTGATCGTGCTCAATCACACGCTGCTATTCATCTTGCTTGGATCGCCCGACATGCAGGAAGAACGCGAGAGCGGGTTCCTGTTCCCGAATGATTTCATCGTTTTCGATGAAGCGCACACGGTGGAGCAGGTCGCGTCGAAGCAAATTGGTATCGGCATCTCGCAATACGGCCTGCGGTCGACCATCCAGCGGCTCTATAATGCGCGCACGCGCAAAGGTCTTTTTACCGTGATGCGTGATGCAGCTGGCGTGCGACTCGCGGCGGAACTGATCGATGAGGTTGATAAGTTTTTTTCCGCAGTCGAATCGAAATCGAATTTTCGCAAAGGCCGCGAGTTTCGCGTGCGCGATGTCGAACTTGTTCCGGACACGATCACCGCCCGGTTGACCGCGCTTCAGGCGCGCGTTGCCGACGTCGTTAAACGCGCGGACGACGAAATATTGAAAGCGGAGCTGCAAGAGTTCGGCCGGCGCATTCGCGATGCGCGCGACGGCATTTCGATTTTCCTGGAGCAAAGCGCGCCAGAACATGTGTATTGGGTCGAGCGCACGGGCAGAACCGAACGCTTCCTCGCGCTAAACGCCGCGCCGATCGATCTCGCACCGGTGCTGCGACGGATGCTTTTTCGCGACAACTGCTGTTGCGTGATGACCAGCGCCACTCTGGCCGTGGGTCGCCCGGATCTCGCTTATTTCCGCAAGCGCATCGGGGCGATGGAAGCCGAGCCGTTGCAGCTCGGCAGTCCTTTCAACTTCCAGAAGCAGATGAAGGTGTTCGTGGTCCAGAAGATGCCCGATCCGCGCGATGCTAGTTATCAGAAAGCGCTCGAACATTGGATCGCGCATTTCGTGCAAAAGAGCGACGGCCGGGCGTTCGTGCTTTTTACGAGCTATCGCGACATGCAGCAGGTCTCAGCTGCGATGGAGAAATTTTTTGCGACCGAGGATATGAAGATTTTTGTTCAGGGTGGGGGAGCGCCGCGCAGCAAATTGCTTGAGCAATTCAAATCAACGCCACGGAGTGTGCTCTTCGGCACAGACAGTTTTTGGGGCGGCGTGGATGTTCCAGGCGAAGCGCTTTCAAATGTGATCATCACGCGACTGCCATTTGCCGTTCCGGATCATCCGCTCACAGAAGCGAAACTTGAGCTGATCGAGGAGCGCGGCGGCGATCCGTTTACTGAATATTCGTTACCCGAAGCGGTCCTGAAACTGCGGCAAGGAGTAGGCCGTCTGATTCGGACCAAAAGCGACCGAGGCATCATTGTCATCCTCGACAATCGTATCGTGACCAAACCCTACGGCCGCGCGTTTATGGAAGCGCTGCCGAAATGCCCGGTGGAAATTATCTGAGCGGCACCTCAGAGGGAATTTTGTCGCGCTGAAAGCGCAATCACATCTTAGCCCAGGGCACCGCCCTGGGTGAATGAACAAAAAATATTGCCCTGAAGGGGCAAAACAAACACAACGCGGTCCATTTGTAATGCGCTTTCAGCGCGAAGAATCTCATCGATCACGTCACCCACGGCGTTGCCGTGGGCTACAATGTTTCGGACTTTCAGCCCGCCCAAAACTGTGGTGATTGGTCTAAACTGTTCACTTGAACATATACCTCGCCATGCTGTAGCTTGGCTGCATGGAAGGGCAGCCGGGCAAGCGGAAGGCGGAAAACGCCCAACTCCGAAAGCTTTCGCGAGCAGGCAGCTCAACTTTCAACGCTCAACTTTCAACGGCAGATATTTTCAGAATTCTGCACAAGTGGGGAATCCATACCCTTGGCCAACTGGCGGCTCTGGATAAGGAGCAGCTTGGGGCGCGACTTGGCTCCGAAGCAATTCGGATG
>JBARMF010000107.1:0-11921 GCA_049802315.1 Candidatus Udaeobacter sp. | reverse complement strand
GTTTACATGACCTTTGTTCAAGCGACGACGGGCAGCGGCGGCTGGCCGATGAGTGTTTGGTTGACGCCGGATCTGAAGCCGTTTGTTGGCGGGACGTATTTTCCGCCGGAGGAGCGATATGGTCAGCCAGCTTTCACAAAAGTGCTGGAGCGGATCGCAACAGCCTGGAAGAAAGATCACGATAAAATCGTGGAGCAGGGGAGTAAGATTGTTGAGGCGCTCCGCGAGTCTCAATCAGCTGCACCGGGTGAAGGAAAAATCGACGGCTCGGTTGCGGATGCGGCTTACCGTCAAATCGATCGCACCTATGACCCAAAGGAAGGCGGATTCGGAACTGCGCCGAAATTTCCGCGGCCAGTCACGCTCAATTTCCTCACGCGATTCTACGCGCGCGATCCCAAGAGCGATTCCGGCAAACAAGCTCTAGACGTGGCGCTGTTCACGCTGCGCAAAATGGCTGCGGGCGGAATGCACGATCACATTGGCGGCGGGTTTCACCGTTACTCGGTTGACCGTTACTGGCACGTGCCGCACTTCGAGAAAATGCTTTACGACCAGGCACAGCTTGCCGTCGCCTATCTCGACGCGTTCCAAATCACAAAAGATAAGCAATACGAATCAGTTGCTCGCGACATCCTCGATTACGTCGCTCGCGACATGACATCGAAAGAAGGCGGCTTTTTGTCAGCCGAGGACGCCGACAGTCCCGTTGTAGGAATCGACAATCCCAATCATAAGACCGCCGAAGGCGCATTCTATGTTTGGACGAAAAAAGAGATCGATGCTGCACTCGGAGATTCGGCCGAGGTTTTCGATTTCCATTACGGCGTCCAAGCAAACGGCAACGCGCCGGAAGGAAGCGACCCGCACGATGAGTTTCGCGGCAAAAATATTTTGATCGAGCGCCACACGATCGCTGAGACCGCAGAGCATTTCCGTAACGCAGGCATCCTGCCTGTGGGGCCGGCCGGCGTCTCGCCTGCCGATCAGAAACCAGAAGATGCAGTTCGCACGCTCTTGACTCAATCGCGCGAGAAATTGTTCGTGATTCGCGCACGACGTCCGCGCCCACATCTCGATGACAAAATCATTTCCTCTTGGAACGGCTTGATGATCTCCGCATACGCTCGCGCTGCGCAAGTGCTGGACGACCCGCGGTATCTCGAGATCGCAACGCGTTCGGCAAATTTTGTGCGTGCAAAGTTGTACGATCCGTCCCGCAAGATTCTGTATCGCAGTTACCGGGAGGGGCGAAGCAACATCGAAGGATTCGCTGACGACTATGCGATGGTAATCCAAGGTCTTCTCGACCTCTACGAGGCATCATTCGATGTCGAATACCTGAAGTTCGCGATCCAGTTACAAGAGACACAAGACCGATTGTTCTTCGACGAGAAGAACGGCGGGTATTTCAGCAATAGCGGCCGGGATAAAAGCGTGTTCGTCCGGATGAAAGATGATAATGACGGTGCCGAGCCTGCTGCGAGTTCTATCGCGGCGCTGAATCTGCTGCGGCTATCGCAGATCTATGACGATCCGAAGTTAGCTGAACGCGCGAAAAATACGATCGATGCGTTTGCGACGATACTTTCGCAGTTCCCCGCAGGCATGCCGCAGATGCTGGTCGCCGTCGAAAACTCGTTAGGCAAGCCACGCCAGATCGTGATCGCAGGAAAGAAGGAGTCGAAGGAAACGAAAGCATTACTCAAAGAGGTTCATCGCCATTTTCTCCCGAATACAGTTGTGATTTTGGCCGATGCCAGTGAAGGGCAGAAATATCTCGGCGAAAGGAACGAGGCGATTCGTGCGATGTCGCTGGTGGAAGGAAAACCAGCCGCTTACGTATGCGAGAATTTCACCTGCAAAGCGCCGGTGACCGATCCCAAGCAACTCAGCGACTTGCTGAAGCTGTAGGATCGATCGGCGTCTGACACGGACGCCCTACAACTCCGAGCGCTTCGTTAGGCCGTGCGGCCGCAGCAGTTCTTATATTTTTTTCCGCTGCCGCAGGGGCAGGGTTCGTTGCGACCAACCTTCGGCAATGAACGGCGGATCGGAAGATCGATCGGTAGGCCACCGTCTCCATCGCCGTCACCGTCTCCACCAACCGCGGCCATCGCGCCGACTGGCTGGCGCATGCGTGCGTCAGCAGTTGCTGTTGGCGCGGTTGGCCCTTCTTGGCGCAGGAGGAACTGCGGCAACGTTGCGAGGAAATTCTCGAACGCCTGCAGATTGGAAGTGCTGCGGAACAGATTGTTCAGGACTTCATTCTTAATGTTCGCCATTAATTCGACGAACATGTCGTACGCTTCGGTCTTGTATTCGATGAGCGGATCCTTTTGTGCGTAGCCGCGGAGATAAACGCCTTCGCGCAACGCGTCCATGGCATAAAGGTGCTCCTGCCACAGGCGATCGATCGCGTTCAGAATGATGTAACGTTCAAGGCTCTTGACGGCAGTCGGCTCTTCATGACTCGATTTGCGTTCGTAAGCGCTCTTGATTTTTTCGATCAGGAACCGCGTGTTCTCTTCAGCGTTCCGGGTTTCGAATTGCGCTTTCTCCTGATTCAGCCCCAGTGGAAACGTCGTGTTTACCCAGTGGGTGAGTCCCGTGTAATTCGGTTCATCGCCACTGGCGAAATATTCTTTCACTCTTACCGGCACGGCTTCATCGATGACGTCGTAGATGTGGGTGCGCGGTTCCTCGGAATCGATGACTTCGTTGCGCCAGGTGTAAACCACCTCGCGCTGCATGTTCATGACGTCGTCGAAATCGAGTGTGCGTTTTCGGACGAGATAGTTGCGTTGCTCGACTCGTTTCTGCGCGGTCTCAACGGATTTGTTCAGCCACCGATGTTCAAGCTCCTGGCCTTCCTCAAGCCCGAAGCGTTCCATGATTTTTGTCATGCGATCGGCGGCGCCGAAGTTCCGCATCAGATCGTCTTCAAAACTCACGTAAAATCGCGACGCGCCTGGGTCTCCCTGGCGTGCGCAGCGTCCGCGCAATTGCCGATCGATCCGTCGGGCCTCGTGACGCTCGGTGCCGACTACCATTAATCCGCCGAGGTCTATAACACCCGGTCCCAGCTTAATATCCGTGCCGCGTCCAGCCATGTTGGTCGAAATTGTGACCGTGCCTGGTTGTCCAGCGCGCGCCACGATCTCGGCTTCCTGCATGTGGAACTTTGCGTTCAACACATTGTGCGGAATTTTCTCCCGCTTTAACATTCGGCTGAGCAATTCGGAGGCTTCCACGCTCACACTGCCCACCAGCACCGGCTGACTTTTCGCGTGTGCTTCTTTGATCTCCTTAATGACGGCGTTGTATTTTTCGCGACGCGTTTTGTAGATGCGATCGTTGTTATCCGTGCGCCGTATCGGCCGGTTCGTCGGAATCATGTTGACGTCGAGTTTGTAAATGTCGTGAAACTCCGCCGCTTCCGTCTCGGCCGTGCCGGTCATTCCCGCCAGCTTCTGATAAAGCCGGAAATAATTTTGAATCGTGATTGTAGCCAGGGTTTGCGTTTCGCGGTCGATCTGCACGCCTTCCTTGGCTTCCACCGCCTGATGCAGCCCATCGCTCCAACGGCGCCCTGGCATTTTGCGTCCGGTGAATTCGTCGACGATGACCACCTTGTTGTCTTCGATCACGTACTGCACATCCTTCTCGAACAAGCAGTAGGCGCGCAGCAATTGCGAGATATTGTGGATGCGCTCTGCCTGCGCGTCACAATGCTGTTGGCGTTCCGCTTTTCGTTTGTCCTTCTCCTCGGCCGAAAGCGTCTCGTCGAGATCGATCTCTGTGAATTCGCTGATTAGATCCGGCAAAACAAATGAGTTCGGATCATCGGGATTGAGAAAGGCGCGGCCCTGCTCCGAGAGATCGGATTCGTTCGATTTCTCGTCTATGGTGAAGAACAATTCTTCCTTGAGCGCAAATAGTTCTTCTTTGCGCGTGTCCTGAAAAAAGGAAAGCTCAGCTTTATCGATGGCGCGCCGCTTGTCAGGGTCTTCCATCATCCGCAAAAGCTGCTTATTGCGCGGCTGACCGAGTTTCACCTTGAACATGAGACGACCGCCCGTCTCGACTTCGCCCTGCTCAAATTTCTCGATCGCTTCGCTCGCGACGCGGTTGCAAAGCATATTTTGCTTCCGCACCAACTGCTCGATGAGCGGCTTCCATTTGTCGTATTGATGCGTGGAAATCGTCGCCGGCCCGCTGATGATGAGCGGCGTCCGCGCTTCATCGATAAGAATGGAATCGACTTCATCGACGATCGCGTAGCTATAACCGCGCTGTACCTGTTGTTCGCGCGTCGTGGCCATGCCGTTGTCGCGTAGATAATCGAAGCCGAACTCGCTGTTCGTGCCGTACGTGATGTCCTTTGCGTACTGCTCGCGACGCACATCGGGTTCCTGATCGTGTTCAATGCAGCCCACCGTTAGCCCGAGGAAACCGTAAAGCTGCCCCATCCATTCCGCGTCGCGCTTGGCCAGGTAATCGTTTACCGTCACCAGATGCGCGCCTCGGCCGGTGAGTGCGTTCAGGTAAAGCGGTAACGTTGCGACCAAAGTTTTACCTTCCCCGGTCGCCATCTCCGCGATTCGGCCCCTGTGCAAAACGATACCGCCGAGCAATTGCACGTCGAAGTGCACCATGTCCCAGACCATCGGCTGATCGCACACCGTGAAGCTGTGTCCCCGATCCTTGAGCCGGCGCGCGGCGTTTTTGACCACCGCGAATGCTTCCGGCAAGATTTCATCGAGCTTTGTCCACTGCTCTTGCAGGTCCGGAATCTTCGAGATCTCTTCCTTCCAACTCGCGGTTTTTGCCCGCAACTCGTCGTCCGACAAGCTTTTCAACTGCTCATCGAACTCGTTGACCTGGCGAACAGTCGGCATCAGACGTTTGAGTTCGCGCTGATTTTTCGACCCTAAAATTTTCTTTAAAATCCAAGCAACCATTTGAACCCGTAATATCGGTCAGATTCCGGCACTATCAATTGGCGCTAGGTCGTTCGCCGAACCTCCAACGCCCTGCCTGTCATGTTGAGGTTACCCAACACGTTGGGCGTGATTTTTGGTGCGGGGATGACACAAATCGCTTGGCGCGCCCGAATGGTAGGGTCGGCGCGCTGCGCCGACCGGACACCGCAGCGCGGCGTCCCTGCCGTTGGTTTAACACGCATTGATTTTGAGAGACTTATAAACAATGTCATTAGCAGCGAAGCGAAACATCCCCGAGTGTCATTTCAGCGCTGACAGAAGGAATTGAGCCAGAGATTCTTCGCTTCGCTCAGAATGACAATGACGATTGATGAGGCAGCCGTGTTCGCCAAGCCTACCGGGCCAAGCAGACGTGTAGGCACATCTCTACAGAAATCTCCGTGGCAAATCGACCGCTCTCCGCAACAGGCGCAGATAATGGCTCCGCGAAATTTGGGTACCGCCAAACTGTTGCAGATGCGGTGTCAGCCATTGCGTGTCAAGCAGGACAAACTTGCGCGCACGCAAATGTTCCACCAGCGCCACGAGTGCAATCTTGGACGCATCGGTCACGCGATGAAACATCGATTCGCCAAAAAACGCGCCGCCAACGGCGACACCGTAAAGGCCGCCAGCAAGTTTGTTTTCTTTCCAAGCCTCGACTGAGTGTGCGTGACCCAGTTCATTTAATCGCGTGTAGCTGTCGATGATGTCTTGATTGATCCAGGTGTTTTCGCGTTCGGCGCACGCTTGGATTACCGCCGAGAACGCCTTGTTCATGGTAATCTCAAACGGTTTCCTGCGCACGAGACGCCGCAATGCGTGTGGCACATGAAAATCATCCAGCGGCAAAACGGCGCGCGGATCGGGCGAGAACCACTCGATCGAGTCGTCGTCCATGGCCATCGGAAAAACACCGAGCCGGTAGCCTTGGAGTAAAAGGTCGGGGTCGATCATCGTCGAAGCGGTAGGCTAAGCGACCTCATCCTGTCATGTTGAGCGAAGCGAAACATCTCTGATTTTTTAGACCGGCGGTGACATCGGAAGGACCGGTCAGAGATTCTTCGCTTCGCTCAGAATGACAATGACCTTGCACTTCAACTCTTCAACCTTCTTGCAATGAAATCGGCGCTTCATAAAATGAACAGATGAAGCCCGTTTCAATTGCGCTGGCAATCGCATTGCTGGCCTTGGGCGGCTGCGCGGACCCAATCGAACAACGCTCCGGGCAGGAAGTGCAAGAGCAGTTCGGGCGCGGCATCACCGGTCAGGGAACGGTTGGGCCAATGGACCGGGCACCCGACGATCCAGCGGCGGAACATAGCGTGCCGCAAACGCATCCGTAGAATGTGAAGACCTCAGAACGTTCAGGGCATTCGAAAATTCTCATCCTCGACTTCGGGTCGCAGTACACGCAGGTCATCGCACGGCGAATACGCGAATGCCAGGTGTATTCGGAGATCATTCGCTTCGATACACCGGCTGCTGAAATCGCGGCAATGCAACCCAAGGGGCTGATCCTTTCGGGCGGACCAGCCAGCGTTTACGACAAAGGCGCGCCTCAAGTCGATCCGGGAATCTTTTCGTTAGGCATTCCAATATTGGGAATTTGTTACGGGCTAATGCTGATGGCGCATAATCTTGACGGCCGCGTCGTTTTCACCGGGCGACGTGAGTATGGCGCCGGCGTGTTGCAGATGGCGGAACGCTCGGAACTCTTCGGTGGATTAGGCAACCAGCTCGATGTTTGGAACAGCCACGGCGACGAAGTAACAGCGTTGCCGAAAGGTTTTCGCGTTGTCGGAACGACCGACGGTTGCGATTTCGCCGCCGTCGAGGATCCGCAACGCAAACTTTATGGGCTGCAATTTCATCCCGAAGTAGCGCACACACCGCGAGGCAAAGAGATCCTGCAAAATTTCGTCTATCACATTTGCCACTGCGCGATGGATTGGACGATGGGCTCCTTCATCGAAGAAGCTTGCACGCGCGTCCGCAAACAAGTCGGCGACGACAAGGTCGTGCTCGGTTTGAGCGGCGGCGTCGATTCATCGGTGACAGCCGCGCTTTTGCACAAAGCCATCGGCGATCAACTCACGTGCATTTTTGTGAACAACGGTCTGCTGCGCGCGCGGGAGGAAGAAATCGTGCAGCGCGTTTTCGGCGAAAATTTCCACATCAAATTGAAGTACGTGGACGCCTCAGAGCGCTTCCTGTCGAAACTGCTCGGCGTGACTGATCCGGAGGAGAAACGCAAAATCATCGGAAATGAATTCGTCCGCGTGTTCGAAGACGCAATCGTCGACCTGGCAAAAACTGACGACGGGTCGCCGGTTTCCGATCACAAGTTCCGCTTTCTGGCACAAGGAACATTGTATCCGGATGTGATCGAGAGCGTATCCATCGACGGGAATCCCGCGCAGGTCATTAAATCGCATCACAACGTAGGCGGGTTGCCAGAGAAAATGAATTTCGAGCTGGTGGAGCCGGTGAGGCAATTGTTCAAAGACGAAGTGCGGCAGGCGGGTCGGCAACTTGGTTTGCCGAAAGAGATCGTCTATCGCCAACCATTTCCCGGGCCAGGTCTCGCCGTTCGCATTCTGGGCGAGGTCACGCCTGAGCGACTGACGATCCTGCGAGAGGCGGACACGATCGTGCAAAGCGAAATGGAAGCCGCCGATTGGTATTACAAAGTGTGGCAATCATTCGCCGTCTTGCTCCCGGTGAAATCCGTCGGTGTCATGGGTGATCAACGCACCTATGAGAACACGATCGCGTTGCGGATCGTTGAAAGCCAGGACGGCATGACCGCCGACTGGGTGCGCATCCCTTACGAATTGCTCGCGCGCATCTCCAACCGAATCTGCAACGAAGTCAAAGGCGTGAATCGCGTGGTTTACGATATCTCGAGTAAACCCCCGAGCACGATCGAGTGGGAATGACGAGATTTTAGATTTTCGATTGTTGACTGCCGATTGCCAGAGGCCTCATCACCCGATCCGCGCAACTGCGCTCATGAACTCCGGAAAATCTCTGCCGTTGTGCGCGGCATGATTGAGCGCGTCAAGGCGCGCGTCCATGGCGGCTTCGGGCAGAGGCACGCGGTGTGAGTAGGCGCCGTTTGAAAAGACGATTTCGTCCCATTGAATGGACGAGATCTGGTCGTTGAAACGCGCCACAGCGCGGCCGCGGAAAAATGCGCGCGTGGTTTCTGGCGGATTAAAGATTGCAGCCTTTATTTCCTCCTCACTGGTGACGCGACGCATCAGACCTTTGCGAACCAATTCGTAGTACAACCCGCGGTCGAGATCGAGATTGTGGTATTCGAGGTCGATTGATTGCAGCCAGGGATCGCTCCAGGAAAGTTTCTCGTCCTGTTGCAACGCATCGAGCAGGAATTTTTTGGCGGACCAATCAACGCGATCTCGCGTTGCCATCGGGTCGCGTTCAAGATCGTTCAGCACATTTTCCCATTCGGACAAAATCCACGCGTGCTCGTGGTCTGGCGGATTGCGCCACAGCTTGCTGGCAGCGCGCAAATAAATTCGTTGCACATCAATCGCAGAAATTTTGTGGCCGTCCTTCAATTCGATGATCCAATCGTAAGTTTGATCGCGACTAATCGATTTGTGGGTGTCGACCGGTTGCGCAATTTCGAGCTGTGGTGCTTCGCCGCGCTCGATTAGATCCAGAACCAGTGCGGTGGTCCCAATCTTCATGGCTGTGGCCCATTCGCTCATGTTGGAATCGCCCAGGATCACGTGAAACCGGCGGTAACGACTCGCGTCCACATGCGGCTCGTCGCGTGTATTGATCAGCGGACGACGATTCATTGTGTCGATGCTTACGATCACGCTGAAAAAATCGGCGCGTTGCGAAATTTGATAGATTCCCGGATCCCCCTGGCTGCTCTCGCCTTCAATCCCCATTTTCCCCGCGCCGGAAAAAATCTGGCGAGTGACAAGAAACGGCAGGATGCCGGCAACTATCCGATCCCACGGGAGGTCGCGGGTCATGAGATAATTGTCATGACAACCGTAACTGTGGCCGGCAAAATCGGTGTTGTTCTTGTAAAGGCGAACCTCGTAGCCGGACGGTAATTTAAGATTTCTGCGGCGTGCGCATTCTGCGAGGATGCGCTCCCCGGCTTTATCCTGGGCGGCAATCTGTTGGAGAGTTGTGCACTCTGGCGTCGAATATTCCGGATGCGCGTGATCGTTGTAGAACCGCGCGCCGTTTGAAAGCACAAGGTCGCTTTTTATTTCCTCGAAACTAAGTGGCCGACGTTTGTCGATCTCGTAGTAGGCCGATTCGTCGGTGTCCTGAAGTAATTCCCGGGCGCGAAATCCGCGCGCGTCGAGGTGCGGATCTTCCAGATCATAATCCCATTTCATCAGCGCGCCGTGGTCCGTGTAACGGCGCACCAACTCGATCGATTCGGCCACCACGTCCACCGTCTCTGCACCAGACAGTGTGATGCCGTACTCCGTCTCCAGCCCAAAGACCCGTCTCATTGCCGCCCCATATTCATCATCGTCCATCAACACCCGAAAACTGCACTTGATGGCTCTGTAGGGGAAGCTGACAGCTTCCCGCGTCAGGAAGTTCGCTAATGAAATCCAAATAATATGGCCAGTCGTCTGCCGCGTGAACAAACCCGTGACGAACTGGATTGTCCTTCACATAAATCCATTTACTCCACAGATCCTCGTCGGAACGCAGCAGGCGATCGAAACATCTGCGCTGCCATTCCCATGATTGTGGACCAAGCTGCTTTCGCAATACGCGCTTGAATCCGTGCGAGAAATCTCCCACCGACAAATGCCGATCACCGACTGGGGAAACAACCCAGTGCGTGTGGTCAGGCATAATCACACCGGCCAACACATTCCATTTTCGCAATTGCGGGAGCACTAATTTGATCGCTTCAAATACTTCCGGTGTTGCTAAGACGTTGCGTCGATCTTTCACGCAGATCGTGACAAAATAAATGATCGATTTCTCCCAGGGTAGGAGCATCGCTGGTAAGCGCGGAGGTTCGGCCATACGACGGGAAGCTGTCAGCTTCCCCTACAGGTCCTCACCGTTTCCACGCGCATTAAATCACCGACGTTGCGCGCATGCGGCCCTCCGGCACTGGCCTAACCGGTGAAATCTTCACGACGTTTTCCGGATCGTAATCGATCAGTTTGAGCCAATCCTCTGTAATGTCGGTGGCTGGAAAAATATCGTTCTCCGCGTACTCGGCGTTAAAGGCGAGTTGCAGGTCCGTTTCCCGAATTCCCTGGTCCTGTTGAGTTCCGATGGCCCGTTTAATCGCGATCGCTTTCGCGCGCTCGACGATCGAGGCGATGATCGCGCCGCTGATGAGATCGCCGCGGTAAAGCGTTTCTTTACGGCCGCTGCGCAAGGTTACTTCTAAAAATTTATTTTCGTCACGGCGGGTAAATTGCCAGTCCACAAACCGCTCGATCAAGCGTTCGATCGACGCGCCGATTCCATCGGCTTCCTTCGCGAGCACGCCGTCGTACGGCAAATTGTCGGTGAGGTAGATGCGGTAAATTTCGCGCGTGCCTTCCTTGTCAGGACGATTGACTTTGATTTTTCGGTCGATCCGCCCGGGACGCAAAATTGCGGGATCGATCAGATCCGCGCGGTTCGAAGCGAGAATGATCACGACGTCATTGAGCGAATCGATTCCATCCATCTCCGAGCAGAACATTGGTACCAGCGTGGAAAGAATGTTCGAGTGCCGCGATGCGCGTCGTGTGCCAAGGATGGATTCGGCTTCATCGATAAAAAGGAACGGCATGAAACCTTCTTTTCGTTTCTCGCGCGCAGTACTAAAAATTTCGCGCACCATGCGTTCCGATTCGCCCACCCACATGTTGAGGATCTCCGGACCTTTCACGTGCATGAAATATTCGCGCATCTCGGACCCGGATTTCGCGCCGAGTTGCTTCGTCAGATTGAATGCGGTCGCCTTGCCGATGAGTGTCTTGCCGCAGCCCGGTGGGCCGTAAAGCAGAAAACCTTTCGGCGTAGCATGCTGAAATTTCGTGAAGAGATCAGGATGCAGAAGTGGCAACTCGATCGCGTCTTTAATCCCTTGCAGCGCCTTTTCCTGGCCGCCGACTTTTTCCCACGGCAACTCCGGGACCGTGTCGAGGTAGTATTCGTCCGACTTGGTGCTGGAGAGCATCTCCAACGCCATGCGGTAATTGGAATCAACGCGGACTTCGTCGCCCGATTTCAAGTTGGAGTGGACAAGCTCTGAGGAGCGTTGCAACACCATCGAATGCAAGCCGTGTTCCGAGCCCACGCGCAGTCTGTCTTTGCCAATTACCTCGGTGATTTTTGTTACCGGACCGGCTGTCTCGAATCCCAGATCACCGACAATGACGAACGCTTCGTTCACCAAAACGCGTGTACCTTTTTTCAACCTCGAGAGCGGTATGCGCGGATCGACATTGCAATAATAATCAGCTCCGCCCACTACAATGTGCGCTGTCTCCTTCGAAGTGGCGCCAAGAAACGTGCCGATCCGATTCGCGGGCGAAGTGACTTTCTTTACGACTTCCTCGAGCTTCTCAATCATCCGCCGCGCCTCAATCATCGTCTCCTGCTGATCGAGCACCTGCGTGCGCAGCTGTAACAATTCGCGCCGAAGTGGGTCGCCCGGCGGCAGTGATCCGATCATTTGATCGAGTGAATCAAGAAGAGTTTCCCGACCGGGGTCTCCTTCCCCTCCCTGCAATCCCTCACTGCGCTCGTCGCTCATTTGGTTTGGGTCAATTCGCCGAACCGAGTTAAGTATACCGTCATCAGGTGTGTTCGCAATGTACACTCGCGAAAGCTTTCGGAGTTCGACGCTACGCGTCTCCAAAATGTTCAACCGCGATCCTGCTGAGGTGTTTCGAAAAGAGTGAACATCGC
>JBARMF010000106.1:0-3375 GCA_049802315.1 Candidatus Udaeobacter sp. | reverse complement strand
GTTGCTGCAGACCGCGTGCTTTGATGTCTTCGAAGCCGCCCTTGGGAATTACGAAGCCGCACTGCCAGTAATCGCCGCGGTCGAGTAACACGAGCAATTCGCCTTGTTGAAAAAAGCCGAATGATTGCTGAGGATCGTCCTCCTTCTTTGAGATCCCCATCCAGAGCACGTCGATCGCGACGCCGAACTCTTGTCGCTCCAGCCCCGATCGCGCCTGAACGATGGAATGCCGTCCGTCTGCACCGATGATCAGGTCGGCGCGAATTTCCAGTTCGCCCCATGGAGTTTTCGCACGCACGCCTGTCACGCGCTGTTGATCGAACGTCAGATCGACTACTTCGTGCTCCATCAGCAATTGGAAACCCGGGAATTGTTTTGCATGCGTGGAAAGGAAATTGAGAAAATCCCACTGCGGCATGAAAGCGATGAATTTGCAGTGCGTGGGTAGCTTCGTGAAATCGGCGATTGGCACAGTCTGACCATTGATGACGGCGCGTAGTTCCCGTACCTCCTGATGCGGCTGCTTCAGGAACTCGTCGAGCAACCCGAGCTCGTACATCAACTCGAGGGTAGACGGATGAATAGTGTCGCCGCGAAAATCGCGAAAGAAATCGGCGTGTTTTTCCAAAACGATCACGGGCACACCCGCTCGCGCGAGGAGATAGCCAGCCATGATCCCCGCTGGTCCACCGCCGGCGATCACACAACGCGTTTGCAGTTTTTCAGAGGCGCTCATTGCAACAGCATAAGCGACCACGGATTACCCGCCTTCGCTCTAAAAGCTACGGCGGGCAAGCACGGATAGCACGGATAAGAACTCAACTCACAATGTCATTCTGAGCGGAGTGAAGAATCTCTGATCATTTCTGGAGCAAACGCCGGCAGAAATAGCCAGAGATGTTTCGCTTCGCTCAACATGACAGGACTCTGTACGCGCCGATGCATAGAAAACAGCGTTTATTAAGATCGTTCTTTGCATCCGTGTTATCTGTGTAATCCGTGGTTATTCCAATGAAAACTGATCAGCCGCTTTTCCTAAACGAAGAACAAGTTCGGGAGCATCTGAGGATGAGCGAGCTGATTCCGGCGATGGAGAAAGCGCTCACAGATTTCTCAACCGGCAAAGTGACGCAGCCGGTTCGCTCGATCATATCAATTAATCCGCCTGGAGGATTCCTTGGTTTGATGCCGGCGCTCACGCCGGATGGACTCGGATTGAAAGCAGTAACGTTCTACCCGTCAAACGCGGAGCGCGGAATCCCGACGCACATGGCGACAATTTTCCTCGTCGATCCACAAACGGGAACGCCACTGGCGATAACGGACGGTCGGTTAATCACCGAGATGAGAACCGCCGCTGTATCTGCCGCGGCGACGAAACTGCTAGCATCGCCTGATGCTAAGGTCCTCGCCATTCTCGGTAGCGGAGTGCAAGCACGCAGCCATGTGAAAGCCGTGAGACTCGTTAGGCAATTTGAAGAGATTCGCGTGTGGAGTCCTACAATTGAACACGCAAAACGGTTCGCACAGGAAATTGGCGCCGCAGCAATGTCTGCTGAAGAAGCGGTGCGGGACGCCGATGTGATCGTGACTGTGACAAGCTCAAAAACGCCAGTGCTGAAAGGAGACTGGCTGAAACCCGGCTGTCATGTGAACGCAATCGGGGCATGCCGTCCGGACTGGCGCGAACTCGACGATGAAGCGATGCAAAAAAATGTCGTGTTCGTCGATTCTCGCGAAGGCGCAATGCGTGAATCAGGTGACGTGATTCTTTCCGGCGCCAAGATCTATGCGGAACTAGGTGAAGCGTTCGCGAGCAAAGTTCCAGCGCGGCGAAACGAAACGACCGTCTTTAAATCGTTAGGTATGGCCGTGGAAGATATCGCCGCGGCGATGCTCGTGTATCACGACTACTTGGGCCATTAATCGATTCGAAATCAATTGCCAGCCGCGCCATCGCGTAATTCCTGAGGCTGCGCCTTCGTCGGTGCGGCCTGGCTGGTCACCCGAACAGAATGGCGCGGTGCCCAGACAACTAGCAGGAAGACTATTGCAAATCCGCCGGCTACCAACCAGCGGAGGTCTGGTACAATTGTGCCGCTCGAAACCGGCACCAAGTCAAGCTCGACGGCTATGAATTTGTAAGGTGCAAGAGGTGCATAGGCGGGGTGGGAAATCAGCTTCAAGAACGTGCGCCGGCTAGGATAGCGCACGACAGTCATATTTCCCCAGGTCCTCTCCGGCTGCATGTTGATCAGGTTCCCGCTAGCTTGGGGAGCTCCGATGAACGTCGGATAGGACGCGTGACTCAACCAAAGCCATATGAGGCTCTTTTCATAGCGTGCATTAGCCTGTTCGGGCGTTCCCTTGAAATCCGGAGCGCCGGGAAATGGGTGCAGCTTGGGGAAGAAGTGGATGAGATTGAACATATAGACCGGCTTGCCATCGTCGGCCTCGGCCCATCGGCGGAGACGAGCAATGAATGCCTGAACCGCCTTCTCGGGCAGCGGTAACTTTGCAATGTTCGACAGGTATCGATCGATCTCTGCTTGGGTGAGCTTGCCTCCTCCTTGAGAGTGCCAGGCCCAGAAGGCTATGTATAAGATCAATAACGCGGCGGCAAGAATTAGCTCAAACCACATTTATGTTTCCTTTTTAAATTTGTGTCTCTCTGCGGAAGCCAATCATGCCCTCAAGCTACTACAAGCTGTCTCATAAATGTCATTCTGAGCGAAGCGAAGAATCTCGGATCAATTTTCGAGCGATCCTTCCCACGGGAGATGAACAGAGATGTTTCGCTTCGCTCAACATGACAGCGCTATTTATAAGATGCGTTCTAATTCATCAAACCGAAATGCTTAGGGCCGATTCGATGCAGCATATGGTCAGTTTAATACTCGATGAAATGCTGTGCCTCATGACTTGCTGACTTAATGTTGCTGGATGCTTCTCCCCCAACTTCGGTAGTCGTCTGGACATCGCAACCTAGCCACCACTTCCTAGTTAGGCAAAGAATTGGGATAGCAAGTTATTAACTCGAGTGGGTTGTTCGTGTTGGACCCAATGGGTCGCAGTCTCAAACATTTCAAGGTGTCCATCATCACAGTACTGAAGACTTTCTCTGGCCATTCCTTGACCTGCGAACTGGTCATTTCTTCCCCAAATCAGGAGCGTTGGCACTTTCACTCGCGAAGTTTCGGGATCCAACGCCAATTTCGACGGACGCAATAGCGCAGCTCGATACCAGTTAAGCATAGCTGTCAGGGCGCCCTTCTTCGCCCACGACTTTTTATACTGCTCGAGATCACGATCAGAAAAGACCCCAGGAGGCGAAGTATCCCGCAGCGCCCGAACCAGCAGCGCCCAGTCCCGTCT
>JBARMF010000105.1:0-5512 GCA_049802315.1 Candidatus Udaeobacter sp. | reverse complement strand
AGAACCCGAATCAGAGCGATGTTATAGTGGGCCCGATTACAGTGAACACGATCACTGACTCGATGCCGGCCGGGTTTGTCTATACGCCGGGCTCGACCACCGGCGCGACGACTAACGATCCGACGATTGCTGCTCAAATGCTGACCTGGAGCGGATCATTCACCGTGGCAGCACAAAGCTCAATCTCACTCCATTTCGCAGTCACTGTTGCGGCTACGCCAGGCGATTACTTCAACGAGGCTGGCGGGAGTGCTGAGGGCGGCTTTAATATCATCGCCACCGGGCCGACCGCTAAGATTACGGTTACCGGAGCACCCTCGCCGTCGCCCACAGCCACAGCTACGGCTACGGCTACGGCTACGGCTACGGCTACAGCTACAGCTACAGCTGCGGCGTCAGCAACGCCTGCAGCTACAGCTACAGCCACGTTTACACCAACACCTACACCTACCCCGACGATCGCAGCAACGAATCTGAACGTGTCCGCAGCCAGCGGCACCTACGGTGGCAGCACGACATTTACCGCGACGCTGACCTCCGACGGCAATCCAGTTGCCGGCAAAACCATCACGTTCACTCTGAACGGCAATTCAGCGGGAAGCGGAGTCACCGATGCCAGCGGCCTGGCAACGAGTAGCCCCGTGCTTCTTTATGGAGGTTCGTATAACGCCGGAGTTTATCCAACTGGCGCTGCTGCCAGCTTTGCCGCCGATGCTTCCTTAAGCGCCAGCAGTGGAACCAATTCGCTTACCGTCAACAAGGCTAAACTTATCGTGTCGGCCGATAACAAGACGCGCCTGTATGGGAATCCCAACCCGCCGCTCACTGCGAAGTACACCGGGTTCGTGCAGAGCGACACCCTCGCCAGCAGCGGAGTGACTGGCCAGCCGGCGTTGACGACCACAGCCACGCAGTTTAGCACAGTTGGCAAGTATCCAATCACCATAACGCAGGGAATGCTGTCGTCCGCCACCAACTACGAGTACAAATTCGTCGATGGCACACTGACCGTGTACCTCAGTGGTATCATCGGTCTAGACAAGGTGACCATCGGTGCAAGCAGCGCTATAGTTGACTCATACGATTCGTCGATTGGATATCCGACTTCACAGAGCCAGGATGCCACTCTGCTCAGCAACGGCACGATCACCTTGCAGGGGGCCAAAATCCGCGGCGATATGATCTCGACGCAAGGCAACGTAATCCTGCAGGCTAACAGCCTGGTCACTGGCGACGTGACTTACGCCACCACCCTGAGCAACCAGGGGACGATACAGGGGACGATCTATCATCAGACCAACCCCCCGATTGTCGCGCCGATCCCTGGTGCTTGCGGAAGCTATACCAAGGCGCCGACTACTTGGATCACCGGCGCTTTTACCTATGACGCCACCAAGGGCAACCTGACTGTGAGCGGCGGCGGCACGGCCACTCTGGCCAGCGGCACCTATTGTTTCAACAATGTGACAGTCAGTGGTAACTCGACACTTAGGGTCAGCGGCGCGGTAACGATGAACGTCACCGGGAAGTTCGATACCAGTGGCGGCAGCCTTGGAAACCCCACTCTCATCCCGGCGAACCTGCAAGTCGCCAGCAGCTTTACCGGTAACAACGGCGTGACCGTCAGCGGCGGCAGCAGCACGTATCTGAGCATCTATGCTCCGGGGACCGACCTTACGGTCTCGGGCGGCGGGCCGCTCTACGGCGCGCTGGTCTGCAAGACGCTGACAGTCTCTGGAAACTCGACACTCCACGAAGACCTGGCGTTGCCAGACATCTGGTCAGTCTTTGGGCCATAGCCGGTTTCCTAGCGAACGCCAATCTGAAGAAGATAGGGCCGGCGCAAGCCGGCCCTTTTTCTACATCAATATCCTCCGCAAAGAGGCAAGTAAAAACGCGGAGCGTGTAGAGGCACGCGCCTCTGTTGTAGGGCGTCTGTGCCAGACGCTTTGGCATTGCACAGCGTGGAGCCAGCGAGAGCTGAGCGACATAAATGGCAAGCCCGAAGAGTGACCGAGCGGGTGCAAACGAATCAAACGCTCTACAACAAGCGATTTAAATTAAGAGTAGCTTGTCGAAGATGAGGCGCGCCCTCGCCGCGGCGAGCAGGCTGTGGTCGCGCCCTACCATAAGAGTTGGCGTCGCCTTAGTAACGCTTTACAGAGGGATCCTGGTTCTTTTGTAAGTTCCCGCCCGAGGCTGTCGAATGTAGAGTTTATTTTTTCGTACGCCTGGTCAGTCCGGTCTTTGAAAGGCTTGTTCCAGCCGAGGGAAATCAGGGCCCCAATAATCACGATTTCTGCCAACAGTCGCATAAGGTCCTGAGAGTGGCAGAAAAAGCCAGGCTGAAAGCAATGGTTAAAATCGTCGAAGCGTCGAAGCCATGCCGCCTTCGCCGAGGCTACGGCGGCCAAGGAAGCGTTGAAAGGCTGGTAATCGCGCTTGATCGCGACGACGGAACTGTGCTGGGGAGTCAACTGGAGGAAGTGGTTGAGTAGCTCGCGCAGCACGCTGCGAGTCGACAGCTGAGAGCGTAAAGCCGCGTAGATTTGTTTTACGCGGCCACGCTCCTATACAGAGTTGATGGTTGATGGCTCATGGGAGGCCGGTGACCACTTATCCACCTTTGTCCCACAGTCGCGAGACTACGGCGTGACCTGCCTTCGTCCCACTACGGCATGGCAAGCAAGGCGGTGTGACAAATAGGACCAAGAGGCGGCGGGACGCAAATTGCAGGTTATGAAGTCTGGTTCATTGGTGTAATGATGGAACTGCAATGCGCTACCATCTTGAAATTAAAGAGGAAGCTCGCCAACAACTGAGAGCTTTGGCAAAAGAACAACGTCGAAATGTCGGTAGGAGACTTGATGCGTTGCAAAACAACCTTTCCGGCGACGTTAAAAAACTGGCGGCCAAAACACACGAATATCGGTTGCGAGTGGGCAACTTGAGACTGCTTTTTACATTGGAAAAGGATCTGATCAGCGTTTATGCTGTGCGAGATCGCAAAAAAGCCTATGAATAACGTCGCCGGTCTGAAGAAACCGACTCTGAAGTCGCTCGCTGCCGAGATGCGCCGGCTGCAGGAACGTATCGAAGACATGGAGGACCTCATCGAACTGCGCGGTGCGATAAAACGCAATGCCGGGAAGCCGGGGGTGCCATGGGAGCGCCTGAAAAAAGAGTTGGACCTCGATTAACCGAGTAGAAGAGGCGCAGCATCTGTGGCGGCGAGCACTGTGGCGGAGGAGCCGCGTGTCATCATCGAAGGGCTAAAGTGGACGGATTTTGCCATCGACCACTTCACGGGTCAGATACTGGATAAGCAGATCGAAGAAGTGGTTGAGTGATGCCGCCTGCGGCGACGGATGACCAGACCACAGACTACTGACTACAGACAAGCAGGTAGCTCGGGCAGCGAGCTGCGAGTCGATCCGCCTTCGCCATGGCTACTCCGAATGTTTTCGCGAGCAGGGCGGCGTGACAGGTAGCTGAGAGCGTAAAGCCGCGTAGATTTGTTTTACGCGGCCACACCGCGTAGAAGGCGACGGGCATATGATGGCAACTTGTGGATTTACGCGGCCACGTTCCTTTACGGAGTTGATAACTAATCCGCTGGGGCGAGCTGTCTGATTACTGACCACGGCCGCTGTGGTTATAACTCAAGGCTAAGCGGATCGCGCGCTCCATGCCAGAAGCGTAATATCTCGACTGTATTCCCTGCTCTTTCGAAGTGATAGAAAATCAGATACGGAGACAGCACAATCACCCGGACGCCGCGCCACTTTTTTACCGGTCGCCCGCGCTATGGCAATGACCGCAGCGACTCAGCGAGGTCAACCAACCGATTCCCAAATCTTTCCGCAACTTCAGCATTATCCCTGGCGATGAATTCCGTGATTTGCTGCAGATCTGCCAGAGCCGCCTCTGAATAGATTACCGCGCAGTCCATGCGGCGATCCGCGCGCGCACCTCAGCGCCGGAATAAGTCTTCTCTTCGCGTAATGAGCGGAGACCTTCCTGAATGGCCGCTTCCATCGCGGGAGTCGGTTCAAAAGGGACATCGATATTTATCAGCCTCTGCAGAATTAACTCACGTTCCTGTTCCGACAGCTTTGGCAGTTCTGCTATGATCTCATGCACGCTCATGTTGCATAATTTCGCTTTTTGGTCTTGAAAGGTCAATGCTGGAAATCTAACGGGCCTCGGCCGTCCTGGTGAAGGTGATGGCGAAAAGCCGGCTACGGCTGGAAAAACGGACCCGAGTGTGTCGATACTTGGGAGTGTGTTCATCATGGAGGCGAGCAGGATTACTCGGTGCAGGTTACGATCGAGGTCGTAAACGACGGAACTCTGCTCGGGAGTCAACTGGAGGAAGTGGTTGAGTAGCTCGCGCAGCACGCTGCGAGTCGACAGCTGAGAGCGTAAGCTCCGTAGGAGCAACGCTCCTATACGGAGTTGTTAGTTGATCCCCCTTCGGAGTCTATCGATCGCTAGCGATTAGTCGTTGCCCCTAACCTCAACCCAGCGAGATATACCGCTGCATGTGAAGGTCAACAAAGGCGATGGAGGAACAAGGAACAATAGCGCGATCTTGTGCGAGGCGATTCGCTCGGTTGCAAAAGACCGGCTTGTTTCGCGATGGGGTATGCTGTCACACGAAGTCATGGCTGAAGTTGAAGATCGTTTGCGCATTTTGCTCGATGTTTGAACCTGCAACCGCGTGACGTGTTAACCAAGTCGCTATTCGTTGTAACGGTGGGGCCGCCTTCGCGAGGCTAGTATCGCTTCACAGATTTGTCCTCATGTTTTTGTAACGCACCTCCCATGCCGTCCAACGTGGATGTGATTGTCGTATTCGCCCGGTCCGCGTATTGCTTGAAGGGCGTGTTCCAGTCGACGTAGATCAGGGCCGCGATGATCAAAAGTTCAGCGAGTAGTCGCATACGTCCCTGAGACGTGACAGAAAAAGCCAGGCTGAAAGCAATGCTTAAAATCGTTGAAGCGTCGAAGCCGTGCCACCTTCGCCGAGGCTACGGCGGCCGAGGAAGCGTTGAAGGGCTGGTAGGGCGATCACTCCGTGAGCGCCGTTTCAAATTGTGGGATTGGCCTTGTCCGGTTCACGCTCAACTCAGACGCCCCACAGGGGGCGGCTACAGTTGAGTTTGAGGTGCCGCGGACTGCAAATCCCATGCTTTTTGCGATTAGCGAAAGCACGCCGGAGAGAACGAAACCTGTCCGATAAACAACGAGCACGTTTGTTTTTGTCGGGCGTTTCCCCGATAACTTGTCGGGCTGTTCTGTCAGGGATTTCCTTAATCGAACTAGTTTGTCCGGCCACTGTCTTTCTCCGTGTGGCGCGGACGGTTCAGCGTGCGTGCAGCACGCGGTCTGTGCTTGCGTTGCTGCACATCCTGGTACTCTCCGGGGTTTGTCCTAAAGTTGCAGCCACTTGTAGGGCGAAATCCTACAAAAAGGAAGCCAGAAATTCAGGGATTCACCCCGACAGACA
>JBARMF010000104.1:0-2367 GCA_049802315.1 Candidatus Udaeobacter sp. | reverse complement strand
CGCTGGCCCGCGAGGCGCGTGCCAGTGCGGGCGAGGCGCCCGCGCTCCCCAGAACACGCGATTCTTCGTCAGGTTCGACGTCGATGATCAGATCGCGCTCGCGAATATAGTCGCGAACGTTGCCGCTTTGATCCGCCGCTCCTTGATGCAGCAGAATATCGATCGAGCGCAAATCGCGCACGGAGGTTTGCGTGTCGATATCGAACTCGCGCAGCGATTCGATTTGGTCGCCGAAGAATTCCAATCGAAACGGCAACGGCGCATGCCACGAATAAAGATCGACAATCCCACCGCGGACCGCGAACTGACCACGAGTGGTGACTTGTGAGGCGCGTTCATAACCGCTGGCGGCGAATCGTTCGAGAAGCTCTTCCATTTCCGTGGTCGCTCCGCGCCGGAGTTGAACAACCGCAGATTCAAGGCTTCCCCGTTTCGGTGCAGCCTGATCGAGCGCTGCGCGTGTCGCCACGATTATCCTCGGACCGGTGTCGCGCTCGATTTGCAAAAACAACGCCAGCCGTTCCGCTGCGATTTCCGGATCGGGCAAAACATTTTCAATCCCGGTCAACTCTGCTTCCGGCAGGAACAGCGCATCGGGCTGCCAGTTGAGCAAGCTTTCGTAAAAGACTTCCTGCGAATGAACGCTGGGGCAGAGGACCCAAATTGTGGAATCAGCAACCTGCCGTTTCTCGAGCCGACGGCCGTGCTGAGCATTTGCGAGCACGGCTGCCAGAAACGGCTGCGCCGGCTGGATCACATGGGAAAATCGCACGGGCCATTCAGCCCGTTCCATCGTCTCGAGTTTGCGCACGATTGGTTCGCTCGCTGCGACGCGCTCCAAAAGTTCCGCTGATTTTTCCACCGCAAACTTTACGCCAAATCAGGCAAAGTTGTAGCTGCCGCCGTGTTCTTGCGCCTTCGGCGATTTCATAATGGCATCGTCTTCGGGAGAAGCCGATCCACCAGGTGGAACGCGTTGTCCTCCGTAAAGGAGCGTGGCTCCCACGGAGCTTTACGCTCAACGCGTTGGCAACCAAGCGCGCGAAGCGCAGTTATTACATTTCGCGGCCGATCGCTGCGGCGACTGCGCGCAGGCGTGGAATGAGCTCGGCGAAAATTTCCGGCGTGAGCGCCTGATTACCGTCGCTCTTGGCCTGCTCCGGAGAATCATGCACTTCGATCATCAGCGCATCCGCGCCGGCAGCAACAGCGGCGAGAGACATCTGCGGTACGAACTCGCGGAGACCGAGCGCGTGCGTTGGGTCGACGATCACCGGCAAATGCGTTTTCGATTTCAAGATCGGCACAGCGCTCAAGTCGAGCGTGTAACGCGCAGAGTTATCGAACGTGCGAATGCCGCGCTCGCACAGAATCACGTTGGGATTGCCCTCGTTCAGAATGTATTCCGCGCTCATGATCAAATCATAGATCGTCGCGCTAAAGCCGCGCTTCAGCAGCACGGGAAGGCTGCTACGGCCCACCTCTTTCAAGAGCGAAAAGTTGTGCATATTCCGCGTGCCAACCTGAAGGCAATCCGCATATTTTTCGATCATCGGCAGATCGCGCGGGTCCATAACTTCGGTCACGACCGGGAGGCCGGTCGTCGCGCGTGCTTCGGCGAGAAACCGAAGTCCTTCTTCACGTAAGCCCTGAAAACTGTACGGTGACGTGCGCGGTTTGAACGCGCCGCCGCGCAAGATTCTTGCGCCCGATTCTTTCACGATCGTCGCGATGGACAAAATCTGCTCTTTGCTTTCAACCGAGCACGGCCCGCAAATGAGAACCACGTCCTCGTGTTCGCCCAGGCGCACGTCTCCAATCGGCACGGAGGAAGCGCCGCGTGAATCGCGCGCCGCAAGTTTGTACGGCTTCAGCACGGGCACGATCGCTTCCACGCCGTGCATTGCTGCGATTGCCTTTTCCCGGAGGAGTGCTTCAGGTCCGATGACGCCGATGATCACCCGTGATGCCCCCCGACTGATTTGCGCCTCAAGTCCAAATTCGCGAACGCGCGTGACGATTCGCTGGATCTGTTCCTCGGTGGCGTTGGGCTGGGCGATAACGATCATATTACTTGTGCGGGATCATCAGAATGACGTGAGCAGGAATTTTCTGCAAGCCTGGATACAACGGCGAACAAAGCCAGATGTTTCAATCAACATCGCTTCTCACATGTCCAGCAGACGTTTTTTGTAGGGCGTCTGTGTCAGACGCCAGCCGTATGGCGCCTGTAGGGGAAGCTGACAGCTTCCCCGGGACGACAAGGTCGTCCCTACGGTAAATCCGAACCTAATTCGTAATCGTGACCGGCGTCCCGACTGAGACGGATCTAAAGAAATCTTCCGCCATGAATTCAGGCATGCGGAT
>JBARMF010000103.1:0-17755 GCA_049802315.1 Candidatus Udaeobacter sp. | reverse complement strand
AAATAACAGCAACCAAGGCAAGCATGGACGGTGCAAGCAAACGAATCATCGCGAAGATTATGCGTGCCTTAACGAAATTGCCAATCGGAATCTCTCATGCCCACCAAGCCGACTTTTTCCGGCCCTCTTCATATTGATTTGGCCGATACGGATTTGCCCCGTGAAGCCAAAGCTGTTCTAATCGCACAGGACTTATGACGAGCACCTGCATTACTCACGTTCACGCACGCCAAATTTTGGATTCACGCGGCAATCCCACGATCGAAGCAGATGTTCGGGTTGAAAGCGGCGCGCTTGGACGTGCAGCGGTTCCCAGTGGGGCGAGCACAGGCGAACATGAAGCATTGGAATTGCGCGACGGCGACAAAAGCCGCTTCGGCGGCAAAAGCGTGAGAAAAGCGGTTGCGAATGTTAACGACAAGATTGCACCGATTCTAAAGGGGCTGGACGCACGAGACCAGGCAAACATCGATAGGAAACTAATCGAACTTGATGGTACGCCGACCAAAAAGAATCTCGGCGCCAATGCGACGCTGGCTGTTTCTCTGGCAGTCGCCCGTGCGGCTTCGGCCGCTGAAAACCTGCCGCTCTTCCGATATCTCGGCGGACCTGAAGCACGAACGCTCCCAGTGCCAATGATGAATATCCTGAACGGCGGCGCGCATTCGGATGCGCCGATCGATTTTCAGGAATTCATGGTCATGCCCCGCGGGGCGCCGAGTTTTTCGGAAGCGTTGCGTTACGGAACGGAAGTATATCACGCGCTCAAATCAGTTTTGAAAGCACGGCATCTTTCCACGGCCATTGGCGACGAAGGCGGATTTGCGCCGCAGCTGGATTCCGCTGAAGACGCGTTGGAATCGATTTCCGCAGCGGTCGAAAAGGCGGGTTACAAGCTGGGCGAACAGATCTTCATCGCGCTCGATCCAGCTGCCTCCGAGTTCTACGACAGCAAGAAAAATCTCTACGTTTTCAAGAAATCGGGTGGCGCAGAAAAGACCGCCGAAGAATTGGTCGATTACTACGTCGACCTTTGCGCGCGATTTCCGATCGTTTCCATCGAAGACGGTTGCGCAGAGAACGATTGGGACGGTTGGAAAAAATTGACGAAAAAACTCGGCTCCAAGATTCAACTGGTCGGCGACGATCTTTTCGTTACCAACGTGAAATTTCTTCAGAAAGGAATTGCCGAGCACGTGGCGAATTCCATTCTGATCAAAGTAAATCAGATCGGTACGTTGACGGAAACGCTGGCAACCATCGACGTGGCAAAGAAAAATAATTACACCACCGTGATCAGTCATCGTTCGGGGGAAACCGAGGACACGACCATTGCCGATATCGCGGTAGGGACAAACGCCGGCCAAATCAAGACTGGCGCGCCATGCCGCAGCGATCGCGTTGCCAAGTACAATCAGCTGTTGCGGATCGAAGAAGAACTTGGTGACAAAGCGGTGTACGGCGCTACACTCCGCTGAAGTGGAGCACGGTTACGCTGATTTCCGCGCGCGTCGCGAAGCCACGGTCTGGCAGCGACTTAATCGCATTCTCCTCGTCCTGCTGATCATTGCCATCTGGCTTGTCATCGTAAGCCTGTTCGTGCCGCCGTACAAGAAACTGATGCAGAGCCGCACGGAAATCGACAACCTGCAGCAACTGGTTAGCGAGCAACAGCATTTGCTGGCGCGCCAGACCCGCGAGGTCACCTTGCTCAAGACCGATGTCAGCTATCTGGAAACCATCGCTCGCGACCGCCTTGATTTGATGAAGGAAGGCGAAACAATTTGTCGCCTCGAAACCGCGCACGCAAAGGCGAAGCCCGTCGCTCCCGCGCGTAAGTAGGTAGCGCATGCGTCCCGCGTGCTGGCGAGCGCGTCCTCGCGATCGTGAACTTTGTTTTGGTTCATTCATCTTCATTGTTGCGGGTTAAGAGAAAAAGATTGTTTCGGCGCGACGCCGAAACCAGCACGCGAGACGCGTGCGCTACCCTTTGCGATTCGAAGTGAAATCACGTATCCTTCCTCATGCCAACGGAAATCTCCATTCCAGATGCTGAGGATCTGAAGTCGCGTGTGCGCGAGTTGCGGAGGTTTCTTTGACGTTGAACAGCTTCAGAAAAACTTAGCTGCAGTGGAAGCGCGGATGGCTGCGCCGGATTTCTGGTCGAATCGGGAGCGCGCCCAAACTGATGTCGAAGAAGTCTCGCGGTTGCGTTCGTTGATCAATCCATTCCAGCAATTGGAACGCGAGATCGAAGATTTCAGGGCGCTGCAAGAACTCGCCACGGAAGAAAGCGATCCGGCGCATCGAGCTCAGGCGGAAAAAGAAGTGACGATCGAGCACGACCGTCTGGCTCACAAGCTGGATGAGTTCGAGCTGCGTCAGTTTCTGTCTGGCGAAAACGATCGCGCCAACGCGTTTGTGACGATTCATTCCGGCGCCGGCGGGACCGAATCATGCGACTGGGCTGACATGCTGCTTCGGATGTACCAGCGCTGGATTGAGCGCAGCGGTTTCAAATCTCAAACAGTGGACATGCAGCAGGGCGAAGAAGTCGGAATCAAATCGGTGACATTGCTCGTAACAGGCGACTACGGTTACGGACATCTTCAAACCGAGCGCGGCGTGCACCGGCTTGTGCGCATCTCGCCGTTTGACGCGAATAAACGGCGGCACACATCATTCGCGAGCGTCGATGTTGTGCCTGAAATCGCCGATACTGCGCCGATTGAAATTAATCCGGCCGATCTCGAGATCGGCACATTTCGCAGTGGCGGCAAAGGCGGACAAAACGTGAACAAGGTCGAAACTGCGGTGCGGATTTTGCACAAGCCAAGCGGAATTGTCGTCGCCTGTCAGGCCGAGCGCAGCCAGGGGCGCAATCGCGAGCTGGCGATGAAAATGTTGAAAGCAAAACTTTATCAGCTCGAAGAAGACAAGAAGCGCGCCGAGATAGAGCGGCAATACGGCGAGAAAGGAGAGATTGCTTGGGGAAGTCAGATTCGCTCGTACGTATTTCAGCCATATCAAATGGTGAAAGACCACCGCACCGGCGCCGAGACGAGCAACGTGCAAGCCGTGATGGATGGCGACATCGACGTGTTTATCCAGGCGAAGTTGCGCGGCGAAAAAGCTGAAAAAGGCGACGGTAATCGCGAAGTCTAATTTGCGTCATCTCGAGCGAAGTCGAGAGATCCCGCGATGCAACCTTGAGCTAATAACTCGGGATTCCTCGACTCCGCTCGGAATGACTGCTGTTGGCTACCAACTTCAACCGAAAACGTACATCGAACTCGCCGCCGTTATGCGCACGGCAACAGGCCAGACAGGCGACTGTGCGCTTGATCTTGCGTACGCGAGCGAAATCGCGCCGGCAATTCGGACAACGGTAGATGAAGCGCGGCGCGTAACGCTTCGCCGGAAACGGTAACGTATGACAGCGCTTCTCGTCTCCGATTCCCAAATCGCGACAAGCCCGCTGCCACTCGGGTCCGTGCGGTGAAATCCGTCGCCGACTTTTTTCACGAAATTGCGCGAGGATATGAGCGAGCTCGTGACGCAGCGTGCGATCGATTTCCGAGGGATGCTCAACCAGCCGCGGGTTTAGCGAAATCAGTTTCTGGCGATAATCCGCGCGGCCTGCGGCGGTCTTGAGACGGGAATTCCATTCGACGCGAAGTTCTGTGGCGATTCGTTTCGCGCCTAACGAACACAACAACTCGCGCGCTGTTTGCAGTAGCACAGCCGTCTCGGCTGTCTGGCTGGCAGGCATCTTGCCTGCCGTTCGGTTTATCAATTCACCAGGCGAGACGCCTGGGGGCCCCACAGACAAGATGTCTGTGCTACGAAACCCGAACTCGAGCTGCCTAAGCGAGGGCATATTCGCGGGCGTCTTTGGTTCGCTTCGCGATTCGCTTGAGTGCATCTGCTGCGTTAACGATTTCTTCTACGGTCGTTCGTCTGCCAAGCGAAAAACGAATGGCTGATCTGGCGCTTTCCATTGGCAATCCCATGGCGAGCAAAACATGCGACGCCCTTACCGAGCCAACCATGCAAGCCGAACCGCTCGACGCGCAAACGCCTTCCAAATCCAGTGCCATGAGCATCGTTTCCGAATCAACGCCGATGAAACTTGCGTTGAGCGTGTTGGCGAGCCGATGAACTGGATCGCCATTTTGTTGGGCGTCCGGAAAAAGCTTTGCGATGCTTGTCCAGAAATCATCACGCAATTGCGTTTGGCGTTGTCTCTCCGCATCGGCATCGAGTAACACCCACTCGGCGGCCGCAGCCATTCCCGCGACGCCGGCAACGTTTTCTGTCCCGGGGCGCCGCTGATTTTCATGCGCGCCGCCGAACATAAGCGGCTCAATTGGCAAACCGCTCCGCAAGAATAGAAATCCCGTTCCCTTCGGGCCGTAAAATTTATGCGCCGCAAAACTGCCGGCATCGACTAACGAGACATCGATGTCCAGTTTGCCGAACGCCTGGACGATGTCGCTGTGAAGCAGCACGCCGCGCTCGCGGCATATCCGTGAAATTTCGCGCATCGGCTGGACCACGCCAGTTTCGTTATTCGCAGTCATGATCGAAACAAGTTTGGTGTCAGGCCGAATTGAATCGGCGAGCTGATCGAGATCCACCATTCCTTCTTTGGAAACATTGAGCCAGGTCACTTCAAAACCTTCGCGGTCCTCAAGATGTTCGACTGCGTGCAGCACCGCGTGATGTTCGGCTTTGTTCGAAATAATGTGACCGCCGCGTGAAGATCCAGACCGCGCCAGGCCAAGCACGCCCAGGTTGCATGATTCGGTTGCGCCGCCGGTAAAAATGATTTCGCCGGGTTTCGCATGCAGGAGCGCGGCGATGTTGTCGCGAGCGTCGTCAATGGCCGCGCGCGCTTCGCGGCCAGCAGCGTGGACGCTGGATGGATTGCCGAAAAGGCGATTGAGATATGGCAGCATCGCCTCGCGCGCTGCATCGCATAACGGTGTGGTGGCGTTGTAATCAAGATAGATCATCAGTTCTTCCTCCTACTCTTGCTCTTGCTCATGCTCGTGCTCGTGCTCGTGCTCGTTTACTCGTTGTAGCCGCGTCCCTGTGAGACGCGCTGGATGCGTTTTGCAAATACGCAACCATTACGCTTCGCACAGCGAAGCGGCTTAGGAAATTGCCGCTCTCACTTCTGAAATTCATCGCGTGCGCTTGCGGTCTCGTGTTTTCGTTTCGGCACAACACGAACTTCCTTCTCTTCGTAGTAAACGAGCGAATGCGGTGGAACGCTTTTTGTCATGAAAACGTTGGCGCCGATAGTGGAATTCGCGCCAATCACGGTGTCGCCGCCCATGATAGTGGTTCCGGCGTAAATGCAGACGCCATCTTCGATCGTCGGATGGCGTTTTTTTCCGCGCAATGCCTGTCCCGCCCCGAGCGAGCGCGCAATGAAGGAGACACCCTGGTAAAGTTTCACGTGCGACCCGATCTGCGTCGTCTCGCCAACGACTACTCCTGTGCCATGGTCGATGAAGAAATGCGAGCCGATCTGAGCGCCGGGATGAATATCGATTCCGGTTCGGCTGTGCGCCCACTCGGTCATGATGCGTGGAATCAACGGCACTTTTCCATAGAGCAGATGCGCCATTCGATAAATGGCGATCGCCTCCAGCGACGGATAAGCGAGGATGATTTCCTCGTAAGTAGTGGCGGCCGGGTCACCTTCGTAAGCGGCATCAATATCCGTCCAAAGCATGCGGCGCACCGATGGCAACTGCTTGAAAAATCCCGCCAATACTTCCTCCGCTTTTGCTTCTGTTGCTTCATCGGGGGGAATTTTGCCGAGGCTTCTGCAAATTTCAGTTTTGAGTCGGGCGTGCAAATGTCTGACGCGAATGCGAGTGGTGTCGGCGAGATCTTCGGAGCTCACGAGCGCTTCACTGCGGAAACCTGGAAACATCAGGCTCATCAGCTCGGTGCAAGCGGCTTCGATCGATAAGCGCGAGGGAAGGGAAGCGGCGGCGGCGAGATAATTTATCCCGCCGGTCTCGCCATAAGTCTGAAGCAATTCCTCAATTGCGTCCCGCGTCGTGGTGGCCATCAACCGAACTATGCGCCCGCTACGCGTGAAAAAAAGTGAAAGTATGGCGTGTGCAGAGAAGCCGTTGAAACGGCTTGTGCCTCGCGGCAGCGCATCCCACCGGGCTAAAGCCCGGTGTTAATAGGAGCAGCGCCCTGGTCAGCAGCACGTCATCTCATTAACACCGGCTTTTAAGCCGGTGTGCCACGAGCGAAGAATGGACATCAGCCGTTTTAACGGCTTACCATCGGTTGCATGTCCTTGCACTCCTACTCTCGCTGCTGGGTTCATCTGATCTGGGGAACGTTGAGTCGTGAGCGAGTGCTGAATAAAAAAGCTGCTGCGGGTCTTTCACGATATCTGTTGGAATATGCTGACGAGCAGGACGTGTACATGAAAATCAATTTTGTGAATCGTGATCATGTACACGCGCTGATCGATCTTCCTACTGCCTTTTCGATCGAGAAGGTGGTGCAGCTTTTAAAGGGAAGTTCCTCTCACTGGGTGAATTCAAACGAGCTGGTGACCGGAAAATTTGCTTGGGGCAGAGGCTATGGAGCGTTCTCGGTATCGCATTCCAATGTGGACTTGGTGGCGCGATACATCGCAGATCAGGAAGAACATCATCGCGTAAAAACGTTCACAGAGGAATTGCGAGAATTCATTGATCGTCACGGATTGCGTTGGCGCGACGAAGAAAGCCGTTGAAACGGCTAATCGACTTTACTGCTGCGTGTAGCACCGGCATGAAGGCCGGTGTTAATGAGAAGTTCCTATTACGCCCCCCGCGCTTGCAGCCATTGCAGAGCGAAGCGGGCGACTTCGCGCGAGTTCTTCAAATCGAGCTTGTCTTTGATGTGCGCACGGTGCGTTTCCACGGTCTTAGGGCTGAGATTCAATAACTTGGCGATCTGGCGCACTTCGTTGCCTTTGCCGATGAGTTCGAGGATTTCCAGCTCGCGATCACTCAGTCTCTCGACGGCGTCCACTTCGCCTTCAGCCTGGCGATGGGCGAATTTCGTGATGACCTGCGCGGCCATGGCGGGGCTGAGATAGGGGCGTCCGTTGAACACTTCATGGACTGCCTGCACCACATTTGCCATTGCTTCGTGTTTCATCACGTAGCCGTCGGCTCCGGCCCGCATCGCGCGCAACGCATAGAGCGATTCATCATGCATCGAGAGCACCAGAATGGGCAGCTTCGGATACTCGGCCCGAATGTTCTTGATCAACTCGATGCCGTTGGCGCCGGGCA
This sequence comes from Candidatus Udaeobacter sp., assembly GCA_049802315.1. Classification (GTDB taxonomy): domain Bacteria; phylum Verrucomicrobiota; class Verrucomicrobiia; order Chthoniobacterales; family UBA10450; genus Udaeobacter. The sequence goes on along the minus strand of JBARMF010000103.1, from coordinate 10,430 downwards.
AACTGAGATCCACAATCACAAGGTCGGGACGCAGCTTGCGGATCACCTCCATGCCTTCAGAGGCGGTGCCGGCCTCGCCGCAAACAGCGAACGAGTCATCGGAATGAATCAGTTCCTGGAGTCCCTTCCGAAACAGCGGGTGATCATCAACGATCACGATCCGTTTTGCTTCCGGCGCATCGCATTTCGGATTCTTATTTGTGGATCGCGCGATATTGATCGGCTTCGGAGGCTGGCTCTGTTGCGACATAAGCGAGGACGAGAATCAAGAATCTCTTGATCTCTTCTACGCATTCGCGGCTCGCTGCCGCGCCAGATGTCGCAAAGTTAGATCGCTGGCGATTAAGGAGTCTGAATTTTTTTGCATGCCTTCTGCCGTCTGATCGGCATTTGGCGGTTTACGCGACCCCGGCGCATGACTCGGGAAATAGCAGGACACACGTGTGCCTCCTGTCTGTGGAGAATCGATTTCCAAGCGGCCGTTCATCAGCTGCGCCCGGTATTTCATGATGTGATAGCCGAGACCTTGCTGCACTATAAGGTCTTTGGGAAACCCGATTCCGTCATCGATTACGCGCAAAACCATTTCCTTCCGGACTCGCTCCAGCCTCACCACGATTTGCCGCGCCTGAGCGTGTTTATTGGCGTTAATGACTGCTTCCCGCGCAATTCGGTATAGATGTGCCGCGGCCGCGTCATCGTTAATTTGAAATGATGGTTTCATTTCCAGCCGGCAGGGTGTCCTCCAAATTTCCCGGTCAACGAGATCTTGCAAAGCGACGACGAGCGCGGCTGCGTCAACATCCACCCGGTGTAGCGCGCGGGATAGGTTACGTGTGTCAACGGCTGCCTTATTAACCAGCTCCGCGACTTTTTCGATGTCAGCTGCGTCGACAACGCGATGGTTTCTTAACCGCAAAGCGATCGAGCGCGTCATAAATGCCACCGCGGTCAGGTGCTGGCACAGCCCGTCATGCAATTCCTGGCCCAGCCGTTGTTGCTCGCGATCGCTTACAGAGAGGATTTCCCCTTCCAGGCCTTTGCGCCGGCTGATTTCCTCTTCCAACTTTTTGTTTGATCTATTCAACTCAAGCGTCCGCGCACGAACACGCATTTCTAATAGTTGCTTTGATCGTCGCAATGCAGCCTCGGCTTTCTTGCGCGCCGTGACATCGACAACCACGAAAACGGTGGACTGTGTTTTGCCGTCGGCCCCGCGAACGGCGCCAGCGCTCACATCAGCCCATAGAATTCCGCCGTCCTTCCTGATAAACCGCTTTTCGAGCTCGAACGGCTTGCCATTCCTGATCAATTCCTGAAACAAACGCCTGTCAATGCCCAAATCGTCCGGATGCGTAACGTCGGCAAAGGTTTTGCCGATCCACTCCGATTCTGTGTAACCGACCAGGTCACACAGCTTTTGGTTCAGGAAAACTATGCGCCCTTTTACATCGCAGCGCGCCACGCCTGCTGTGGCTTGCTCGACGGTTGCGCGCATGCGAGCCTCGGATTCTCGCACCTCCTCGTCGGCGCGTTTCGACTCAATCAGATCAGCGGCCTGTCTCGCCAGCACGTCCAACAAACGCAACTCGCGTTTGGAGGCCTCGTGCCCCTTTCGCCAGTGGTTGGATATCATACCGACCAGCTCGCCCCCCCGGGAGAACAATGGCGTCGATTGCACTGAACGTATTCCCGATCTTCGATACGAAACGAGGTCCTCTTTTTTTACGAAGTGGCATTGTTCAACATCTGGCACAATCACTCGTTCCCCGATCCGGAACGCTTCGGCGCAGGTTGTGCCGCCATTGCGAGAAATGCGCTGCCAGCCGTTTGCCGATCCTGCGGCGAATCCCTTTTGCGCCAGCAAAAATAGTTCGCCTGTTTCCGGAAGAACCATTTGCATACTACCGCAGTCCGAGCGCAACAGCGCCATGGTCGCCTCAACGATCTGCGTATAGACCGCTTCGATCTGCTGCTGCTTGATCATCTGGCTGCTGATTTTTTGCAATTGTTTCTGGTCCTGCAGCTCGCGCGCAAGTTCCCTCTCTCTCTGTCGTAATGCATTCGCGTCTTTTTGATGCTCGATGGCCTGGGCCACTTGCCGCGCCATGGTTATTGCCAAGTCAAGCTCAGACGGGGTGAACACATGCGGGGCATGATAATAAATCATGAACTTGCCAATTAAATCACGTTCGATGACCAACGGAACGAACGCGGCTGCGCGAATGTCTTCACGGCGCATGGTGCGCTTTAGCGATTTTGAAATATTAGCCAGCCGCATGTCCGCGATGCACACCGGCTTTGGATTTTTCGTGCTGGGTTTCCAGGGCGAATGACCTGCTGCCGCTTTGCGGTACGTCGCGGACAGCCCTTGCCAGGCCACGAAACGCATCGCCTGCCTGTTATCGAAAAGTAAAATGGCTGCGCGGTCGATGTGCAAAGCTGATGTGATTCCCTCTAATGCGGCGGTGTAGACATCACGCAGGGACGTTGCGGTCTGCGAGCGTTGCGCCAACTGATATAAGGACGCCTGCTGCCTCGCCGCTTCGGCGAGCTTTTCCTGCGCTTTTTTGCGCTCGGTGATATCGTTGTTTGTTTCCAGAACAGACGCACGCTTTCCTTGCACATCGCGGTCCAACGACCAGCGCGAGAACACGGTAATCCGCGTGCCGTCGCGTCTCGTGTGAACGAGTTCCCCTTGCCAATGATTATCCCGAAGCAGTTTTTGATAAATTTTAGGCAGCGGCTCCGGGTGTTCTGTCTTCAACAGATCATGATTCACCTGGCCGAGCGCTTCCGGCAGCGTGTAGCCATAGATTTTCGTCGCCCCTTTGTTCCAATAAGTAACCCGATCGTTTAAATCGCGAACGATGATCGCATCGTTGCTCAGATCAAGCAGCCGCGCCTTCTCGGCCAGCTGCTGTTCGTGACGCTTGCGCTGAGATAAGTCGACGATGGCGGTCTGGTAGAGCAAAGCACCATTTCGCGTGGTCGAAGTGATCGGCGTACTTAGAAGTTGAACCTGGATCCGCTCGCCTTTCTTCGGTTTCAACTCTAGTTCTGTCGTAACTTGTTCCTGCGTCGTGCGGCAATAGAGGAGGTGCCGCAGGAACGAATCCAAGTCCGCTACATAAAACGCGAAGGGGCGCCCAATTAACAAATCCCTTGGCACGCCCAGCAATTCCGTCGCGGCGAGATTGGCCTCCTCAATTCGGCCGGCGCGGTCGAAGCTAATGTAAGCGATCGGCGCAAAATCATAAAGATCGACAAATCGCTGGGTGGCGGCTTCCAGTTCAGTCCTTGGATTCCGCGGCGCGGACGCACGTATGGAGCGAATCCGCGCGCCGTTTTTATTGATCCGCAGTGCGCGCCGGAACGCAGTGTTCTTGTTTTGGCTGGTGTGGTTCAATTGGCGTGGCGATACAATCCCGCCGTTCCTCGCGGCCACCCTTTGGCGAACACGCCTTGCGCGTTGCTTTCTATTTGCGCGACGAGCCATCTTTTCGACTTGTTTTGTTTCCGTCAGCTTCCTTTTCTCCGTCGATATCAACCAGCGTGATAACGGCGCCGTCGATTTTGTTATTCGTGGTGCGATACGGCCGCACACGCAGCGAGTAATGCCGGCCTTCCTTATCGGTCACTCTGCGCTCACGCGTGCCCAGCGTTTCGATTACCTCGAGCAAAATCTTCTCCATGTCGGGAACATCAATGTTAGGCCGCAGCTCGCTCAACGGCCGGCCGAGGTCAGTCGGTAGAATATTAAAGGCTCCCCGAGCCGCCGGCGTAGCGCGCCGCACTGTTAGCGCATTGTCTACCATCACGATTGGCATTTGAGTGCTGGCGAGGAGATTGTTTAGCTCATTCGTCAACTCCATCATCTCCAGGTTGCGGTTGCTCAGCTCTTCATTCAGCGTGGTGAGCTCTTCGTTTGTTGATTGCAATTCTTCCTTTGCGGTCTCGAGTTCTTCGTTTGTGGATTGCAGCTCTTCGTTGCTTGATTCGACTTCTTCATTGGACGCCTTCAACTCTTCATTGGTCGCCTCCTGCTCTTCGATGGTGGCCTGCAACGATTCTTTCGAAACTGCCAGTTCCCGACGTAACTCGGTTACCTCACGTTGCACCCCAGCTTTTCCCAGCGGCTGCAACATTCGCTCCGGTTTGCTCCTGCTTGTAGTCTCATCAAAAATCACCAGGAACCATGACTTATTGCCTGGCGGGATTTTGAATGGCACGACCTGAATATTTATCTCGTAGTTTTTTCCCCGAAGCGTAACTTTCGCGCGCTCTGTACGCGCGGCTTTGCCCGTTTTGATCGAGCGACGAATCGTTGCGCGCAGATCAGGCACCAAATTCGTGCGCGCTAGTTGAATCAGATTGAACGTTGCCGGGCCGGGCATGTGTTCAAGAAACAGGTCGGTTCGGCCACGGAACTGGTGCACTTGCATCTTATCGTCAACCACGACGGCCGCCGGCGCGTACGTGCTGAGGATGATGCGATCAGCCACTTTCAAAAGATCGGCATCGAAATTCAGGCCGGTGCCAGCTGCCGGTCTTGCGCCAAACTGCGCAAGCTCAAGGCCGCGCTGTGGAATAAACTCGACTGGACGCGGCGTGGTTGTGGCTTCCTTGGTGTAAATTTTGTTCTTCTTGTCCACGAGTTTGAAAAGCTCGTCATATAGACCCACCGATTCGGCGGGCCCCAGAATCAACAAGCCGCCCGGGGTAATCGCGTAGTGAAATTGCGGGATGCAGCGCTTGTGCAGTTCCGGGCTAAGATAAATGAGCACGTTGCGGCAGCTAATCATATCGAGACGCGAGAAGGGCGGATCAGCCGCGATGTTTTGTCGCGCGAACGTGCAAATATCGCGCACGTTGCGATGGATTTGGTAACCGCCGTCGCGTTTAACAAAAAAACGTTTCAGTCGCGCCCGCGAAACATCTTTCTCGATCGCGCCCGAGTAAATTCCCAGACGCGCATGCTCGACGACTGACTCGCTCAAGTCCGTGCCAAAAATCTGGATCCGCCATTTCGAGACCTGGCCACCGAGAACTTCGAGGATGCAAATGGCAAGCGAATAAACCTCTTCGCCTGTGGCGCAACCGGGTATCCAAACGCGTAATTCTCGTTGTCGAGCTTTGCTTTTCCTTTTGAGCAGCGCCGGTAGAAAACGTTTCTTTAATGCTCGGAACACTTTTTCATCCCGGAAAAACCGCGTCACATTAATGAGCAGATCGTCAAAGAGCGCTTCGATTTCCTTTTTGTTGTCGCGCAAGTACCGCGCGTAACGTTTCAGCGTATCGATCCGATGTAGCGCCATTCGTCGATGGATCCGTCGAATCAGCGTAGTTTCCTTGTAACCGCTGAAGTCGACACCTATCTGTTTTTTCAGAGAAAGGAAAACCCGCCCCAGATCGTCCGCCTGGCGATAAGCTTCTTTTTCGGCTTCCTCTGCGTCGATGAGAGGTCGCCGTAGATACGGATGGTCGGAAATACGCCGGATTTCGCGCGCGATTGCGTCTGGCGGCAAAACAACGTCCACAAAGCCGGAGCGAATTGCGCTGCGCGGCATGGCGTCGAACTTTGCGCTCTCTTCACTTTGCGCGAAGGTCAAACCACCAGCTGCTTTGATCGCGCGCAGACCAGCGGTGCCGTCGCTACCGGTTCCGGAAAGCACGATGCCGATTCCGCGCGATCCGCAATCTTCGGCGAGCGATTCAAAGAAATGGTCGATCGCGACGTTGAGTCTCTCTGTGCGGCTGACCAATGTGAGCTTGCCATTCTTGGCGATCACGCATTTGTTTGGCGGCTGCACATAAACGGAATTTGGCTGTGGCGTGATTGTTCCTGTAATCTCGGTCACTGGCATTGATGTGGCTTTTCCGAGCAGATTCGGAAGCCGACTCCCGTGATGCGGATCGAGATGCTGCACAATTACAAACGCCATGCCCGTTTTCGGCGGCAAATGGCGCAGGAGATCCATCGCCGCTTCGAATCCACCGGCTGATCCGCCGATGCCCACAATGGGGCAGCTTAAATCTGCCTTAGCTGGGGCCGGTCTCGCTTTCGCCTTTGGCAATTTTGATTGCGGCGATTTTCTGCCGCTCGTTTTTATTCGCGAGGAGGATGCTCTCGATATCGCTTTTCGCTTTGCGGCCATGGGCCCTTTTTACGTTAGTTTGGGCCTATCCTGCATACAAGCTGCGATTGTGAGTGGACGAACGCGTTATCCTCAAAGCGTTGCCTGAAACGCCTGCGGCTTTGCCGCGTGATGTTCGCGCGTTCGGCGAGGGCTCAGGCATTATCTCCGCGCATTTCCATCTGGCTAAGGTAGGGCTCGCACTCCCGTGCGAGCCGTGTGTGTTCAGATGCGGCGTGCAGAGGACTGCCCGCCCTACCGGAAGGGGAATGATGTTTTGCGTTTGCAGGTAAGGCGCATCACTCCGTGCGCGCCGTTGGCGTTGACCTAAACGTGCAGCGCTGCGCATTAGAACGCAGCCGTCGCAGACCTCATGGTGGCCAGACGCTCTTCGATCAGATCGCGCTCAACTTCCCAGTATTTGAGCGCTGAAAGCAGCAGCTTGTCAGGGGGATCACACCCAACTGATCCATTGGCCGCCATTGTGTTACCTCCCTGATTCTTCGCGACTCTTTCCAGTTTGCGTCTGGATTTCGTCCTTCTCCATCTTCCCCGCCCCCTTTGTCCTGCTCCCGTCACCATTGTTCCTTCCTTGTTCTGTTTGCCCTTAATTCGCATCACCATTCGGCAGCGGCCGTGATAAAACATCTTTCCGCTGCCAATGTTTTAACAGCGGCGGGACTCCGAAGTTTCGCGCCCTGAAACGTTGCGGGCAATCCTAAGGGCGCTGCGGTCTCAGCACTGGGGCAGCCGGCGCAGTCGCACCGTATAGGATTGCCGAGTCTTGATCGAAGAAGTGACTTTCTCGTTAGGCGAACCCCGGCCAGCGAGGTATTGCGCGTCAAACGCGCGGAGAGCGGCCCGGATCGTCGAGCCAATTCCCACGATGCCTTCTTCCACATTTGGCCCAAGAAGCGCAATCCAAAGATCCCCTCGGAAAAACAGTTGCGGTCGGCGCAGCGCGGATGGGCTTGCCGGATGCTCCACGCAATAGTGCTCCATTTGCTCCACGGCCGCTGTTGCATAATCCACCACGCCACGTCGGCGCCAGGTATGACCGTCTTGATTCATCTGCCTCTACAAAACGCCTGAATTCGTGAGGCTGGATGTGAATTTTTTGTCCGGCGTCCGTCTCGCGAGATCGGATTTTCACCGATACGAGAATCCACCGTGCGCCCGATTGCCCGAATCGTTGACCGGAAGGTACTATCCAAATCGTGACGTTATCTACAGCAGCTAGATTGGCGGATGACGAAAAATTGGAGGCACTTCGCCGGCTCGATCAATTTCGGCATTGGCATTCACTCGACGAGAAACGTTACTGCCTGGTTTGCGGAGAACTCATCTCCGGGCGGCAAATCCAAGTCGATGGCGGAACCCACGGTAACGGACCGCCGCGACTTAGTTGTCCAACGGAAAAGTGCAACTCTATTCCGATGGATTGGGTACTGCCCACGAGTGAAGTCCTCGCCAAAGTGGAAAAGCCGGCCGCCGAAGAACGCGAAGCTCGTGAGTTGTCACCGGCCGCCGTGACTACTGGCAACAGCAAAAGAGTGCCATCCCGTAAACCGCGCGACGACTTCATGTCGCGACTGCTCAAGTTTACTTCGCCTTTCAAGCGATATTCCTAGAGCCCGTACTCTCCAATCCCTGCGGGCATTGAGCCCCCAATCTGGCTCGCAGGGTGACATTTCTCCAGTTGATTGTGTCACATGGTGAGAATCAGCGGGCCAGGACGTAAATTGTCCGCGCGGCAGTTCTTGTTTCACTGATCTATCTTGTGGCTTCCTTGACATTGGCATAGCGCGCGGAAGAGGAAGTTGATCAGAGCGGTGTGCGGCTTAACGAAATGCCAGGGCAAAAACCTGCGACAGGCCAATTCGTGGGACCTGATCCGAAAATCGGATCTAGCGGCGATCGGTCATGGCCTGGAACTGCTGGCCGTTTTCCCATGGTTCCGGCTTGTTCCACGGCATCTGGGATCCGCCCCGATCGTCTGGGTCGCTCACGAGGGCTGTTTGCTTTTGGCTCGCGCATGAGGTCAGCGCAACAACAAATGCGCAGAGCAAAACGGGAACGACGATTGTTCGGAGCTTAAGGACTTGTGCCAGCATAGATTACACTGTCTCCAGGTTGTACTTGGACGCCGCGCGCCAAGCTGTTGGACATGATATCGCCGATAGCAGTGGCTGGTTCAACCGAAGAAATGCGAATTTTTCCAATCAACGTCCCGTCTCGCAAGACGAGCATTTCGGAGTTCGGTTCCACTCCATTGCGCGCGCCGAGATTTAACACCACGAAGTTATAAGCCTGATTGTAGGCGAGCACCGTCCCGTGCACGCCCGCGCGATGACTGCTACTGCCTTGCCGTTGGACGCTTGCAGTCTCACGTCTTTTTCTTGTTTCTGCTTTGGAAGCTTCTTTGACCTGCGCCGGGCGCTGTTGTGCGTCTTGGAGTTTTTCGGCTAGCAATTCTTTTTCTTTCTCAGCGCTATCGAGTTGACGCCGAAGGTCGTCGACTTGCGATTGTAAATCGCCGCTTTGCGCGTTGTCGGCTGGCGCCGGGGTGCCGGGTGCAGACGGATTCGAGTTTGTTCCCGCTCCGGCCGCGCGTTGGCGTAACGCCGCAATTTCCTGCTCGCTGGCGTCTAGTTTGCCTTTGAGGTCTGCTTTTTCTTTCTCCGCTTCGACGACCGCTGCTTCGGCTTTTGCAACTCGATCCGTGATGTCGGCGGTTTTAGCCTGTTGTTGAGCTTCAGTTGTTCCACCCGTGACCGCATTGACTTTCGCAGACACGGGCGCGCGCGTCGACGCGGCATCCGCGCGAAGAGCTTTCACTTTGTGACCGTTCAGCAGAGCAAAAAACGCCGCGAGCAATAGAAAAACCACGGTCAACCCGCTCAAGTTTCCTGGGGTGACCGCAAGAAGCGCCGATTCTTTTTGCGCCATAGGCGAGCCTTTTAACAACAAATCTCGTGAAAAAGCAATTATCATTTCCACGGCCCATACGAGACGCGATGAGACTTAATTATCAGTTCGGCTGTCCAAGGAGCGACTGCGATACCGTCTGCAAGTCGCCTCTTCTTCGCAAGAAGAGGGAGAGTATTTGTCGACTAATCGCTGCGCGGCGATTCTAGCGCGTCACCTAAATCCTCTACTCTTCGCAAGGGGAGAGACAAGCAAAAGGTCATAAGCCATCGTTGGAAAAGCAGGATCGGTTTTCATTGCTGATTGCGTTTCTGCGATTTTCAATCCATAGAGATTCCATGGGACAGCAGCATCGGGTACAAATTAAGCGCAAGCGGCGCCGAGCTTATTTGCAACGCAAAAAAGTATCCAAGCGAGCTGCCACACCGCGGCCGGCACCGGCTAAGCAGCAGGCACAGAAAGAATCCGCAGCGGCGGAGTAACTCTGATTCGGTCACTTCGTGATTTCGAGCGGTTCGCTATCACGCATCTGATTGACACCTCGCTTCAGCGAGGTGCTCGAAGCGCTTATGTTTTCGAAACCGCTTCAGCGGTTTACCGCGCGTCAGGAAAACCGCTAAAGCGGTTCGTGCGGCACGATGCATGTGCCACTTCGCTGAAGCGAGGTGTTAATGAGGGAAGGACGGCCGTGTCGAACGGCCAAGGTTCATTCGATCGAAAGGCCGTATAGATTATCCCGATGCAATCGCGGGCGCGTTATCTCATCGTCGATGGACACAGCATTATTTTTGGCTGGCCGGAGCTACGCAAACTTCACGCGCGCCGATCATCGCTGGCGCGCGAAGCGTTGCTCAAGCAATTGCGCGATTATCAGGATTGGACCGGTGTGCATGTCGTCGTCGTTTTCGATGGCAAAGGCAAAAAGGTCGACGCGATTTCTGACCGAGCCGAGGTGCAGGTTTTTTATTCCCGCAGCGGGCAATCAGCCGATGCCATCATTGAGCGGTTAGCAAGCAAGTACGCCAAACACTTTGAGCTTATGGTTGCCACTTCCGATTTGATGGAAGCCGAAACCGTACAAGCGTGCGGCGCCGAATGGATTTCTCCTGAAGGGTTGCATGGACTTCTTATGACTCTCGACCGAGGATCAAGCGGAATACGGTCATTCCGAGCGAAGTCGAGGAATCCGGCGGCTTAACCGTAGAACCAATTCCAAAAGATCTTTCGACTCTGCTTTCGCTTCGCTTCAGGGGACGACGGTTTTTTGTAAGCCGGCTACAATCTGAGTTTCTTCTCAATCTCTTTTACTCGCGCGATGAGTTTTCCGAGCCGGCGAAGCCAGGCAATCTGTTGCTTAGCTTCTTC
>JBARMF010000102.1:0-3494 GCA_049802315.1 Candidatus Udaeobacter sp. | reverse complement strand
CAACGCGTGATGGACTGCGGCGATAATGGTCACATCCTGCTTTCCAAGCGCGTTGCCGATGATCTGGCGCAATATCCGCGCTGGCGATCGTTCCTTCATGACCTTGGCGAGTGCGAGGTCAAACACGGCGTCCGTATCGATGTGGTGAATTTCTACGGCGATGGAATCGGGAATCCGCAGGTGCCAAAGCGGTTTCAAATTCTTCAAAAGCATCGTGCGCCAATACGCTGGGCTCTCATTGCTGCTGTCGTACTGGCGGCTGCGTTGCTCGCGTTTCAATTCGCGCGAACACGAAAACCGGCGACTGCCGAGCTGCCAAAACAAACCGCGCCAATCGCGGCGCAGGACAAATCAGTTGCTGTGCTGCCGTTCGAGAATCTTAGCTCAGACAAGGAGAACGCGTTTTTTGCCCAGGGCATTCAGGATGAAATCATCACCACGCTCTCGAGGATCAGCGGGCTGCGGGTGATCTCGCGCACTTCCACCGCGCGATATAGCAGCGCTCCAGAAAATCTGCCTGAGATCGCAAAACAACTGCACGTGACCAATGTGCTCGAAGGCAGCGTCCAGAAAGCCGACGATCGGGTACATATCAATGTGCAGCTGATCCGGGCCGACAATGACGCGCATCTGTGGGCGCAAAGTTATAACCGGCAGTTGACCGACATCTTTGGAGTCGAAGCAGAGGTCGCTAAAAGTATCGCCGACTCGTTGCAGGCGACGCTTTCGCCGCAGGAAAAAGCGCGCGTTGAAACTAAGCCGACAACTAACCCCGACGCGTACGTTCTTTATTTGCGCGCGCGCGATTATCAAACGCGACCAGACAACCTGCTGCAGGATTTCAAGGCAGCGATCAATCTTTACGATCAGGCGATTAAACTCGATCCGAACTTCGCTCTTGCCCATGCGCGGCTCTCGGCGACGACAAGCAACCTTTACCACTTCTACGAACCAATCGCGGCATGGAAGCAAAAAATATATTCGGAAGCGCTGGACTCGCTGCGACTCCAGCCAAACCTCGGCGAAGGGCACCTGGCGCTCGGGCTTTATCAGTACTACACGGAAAACAATTACGATGCAGCGCTGAGCGAATTGAAACTCGCAGCGGAGGCGCTCCCGAACGATGGCGACGTAGGTCTCTACACCGCGGCAGTTCTTAGACGTCGTGGGGATTTTAAGCAAGCGCTCGCCGCTTATCAACACGCCGAACAAATCGATCCGCGCAACCCGGTTATGCTCTATGATTCTTCGCAGACGTACTTCGGTCTGCGCGATTGGCGCACGGCAGCCGAACGAATGGATCGCGTGCTCGCTCTTTTTCCTGATTCTTTCAACGTCAAAATACAGCGCGCCTACGTTGAGTTTCTCTGGAAAGGCAGCACGGCACCAATTAAAGCCGTGCTGGAATCTTTGCCGCCGAATTTCGACCCTGATGGCGTGGTCACTTTCGCACGCTGGGATGTGAACTTGATGGACAGAGATACGGGCAGCGCAGAGAAAGCTCTGGCGAACTCCCCGCTCGACACCATTACTTCTCAGACGGGCGTCCCGTTGCCGAAAAGTTACCTTCAAGGGTGCATCGATCTCGTACGCGGCGACACAGCGAGAGCGCAATCCCAGTTCGAAGTCGCCTTGCCGCTCGTTGAGCAACTCGTTACTGAGAGTCCTCAAAACGGAACGCGACGCGCGCAGCTCGGATTGCTCTATGCATTCCTCGGGCGAAAGGACGACGCGTTACGAGAAGGAAAACGAGCGATGGAACTGGCACCGATCACGCACGACGTGATCGAGGGCGCGGTCGTGGAGGCTTTTTACACTTTGATTTGCGCCCGGCTCGGCATGACCGATGACGCGATCAGCAGGATCGAACGTTTACTCACGACGCCGTTTGCCGTCGATTATGACGACGCGAGCATTACAGTTTCAGATTTGCGACAACGTTGGGAATGGGATCCGTTGCGGAACGATCCGCGTTTTCAAAAAATTCTCGCCAGTCCTGAACCGGAGACGATTTACAAATAGGTGGATCGGCTTCTCGCGGAGACGATGGTGTCCAACGCGTTCCACCTTTAATCGATGAAGAGCGTGCGCACTTTCTTAAATACCTCGTCGTATTTCGCGGACGTCACTTTTCCCACTGAGGTAAGTATGACGTGTTGCTCGACGGTGAAAAGTCGTTGCGGTCGGATGAAGCAAGGCTGATCGAGTTGGCCGCGTTCGCAATCACCGCTGTCCAGTGGGACGGCGAAGGAATCCCAGTGTCCGCGGCTGGTGATCTGACAGAGAATCAAATCCGCGCCTGGAAGATCGGTAATCACCAATGAAGGACGCCGCTTTTCGCCGCTACCATCAGCGCCAGGAAAAGGAATGACAACAATTTCGCCGGCTACAGGTTTGACCATGCGGTATCCTCTTCGGGACAGTTCCAATCGCGCCCGAGAACAGATTCGCTCAGCCCAGCACCGTTGAACGCGGTATTTTCCTCCGAATCATTCGAGGCACTCGCGTTCACCTTGCGAGAAAGCGAGATAAGTTCGCCGACTTTCTGAATCTTTTCTTCGAACGGTTGCTGGGCCAAGTCGCGGCGGAATTCGGATTTCATTTGTTTGGCAGTTGCAAGCTATAGCGACGCAGAATGTCGTCCAGCAATGCTTTGTCAATTTTCACCTGATCAAGCATTTGCTCAATGCGCGCGAAATCTTTGTGCCGGCCGACGCTCGCTGCGATGGCAATGATGTATTCAGGCCGAAAGACTTTTGCGGGCACACCTTCATATTGTACCGGTCGCGCTTCGCGGATTGCTTCCTCAGTTAATCCAGATGCAGCGAGAAATTGCACCGGGAAATTTCCAATTAACAGATGCTCGCGCTCGACCCGCCAGCCTTTCGATTGGAGATGCGAGTAGATCGCCGGAATTCCGGCGCTCAATGTTTTGTCGCTCGCGACGAAAATGATGTCCGCATCGTACGTGGTAATCGGTTCGGTATAGTAGATAGCCGCGAGCGCGCCGCCGAGTGCGTAATCTTTAATCAAGCCAGCTGAAACGAGTTCGTTTGCGGCTCGCAAAACATCAGCAAGTGGAATCGCAGAGAATTCGCCAGGCATTGACGGCAATCTTACTAAAAGAAGTTCGCGATGGCGAGGACGCCATCGCCAGCACGCGAGGCGCGTGCGCTCCCCAGAATTTTCCACGGAGACAGCCCCGAATGCTTTCGGGGCTACAGCATCGCGCAGAGTGATCACTGTCGCTATGGACTAATGGTACCGCGTGAAATTGCTTCGCCGTTGCGCGAATGGCTGATATTTCAATACGAAATGAAATGGTGGCACAGTTGTTTAGTCGCAGCATTCATTCTTTGTATAGCTTTTGCCGAATCAATGCGTGCAGAACAATCTCCAGCGCAACGGGTCGCTGAAATTCAAGCCGCCTTGCGCGAGGCGAAACTGGACGGCTGGCTCTTTTACGATTTCCGGCACAGCGATCCCCTCGCCTA
>JBARMF010000101.1:0-3458 GCA_049802315.1 Candidatus Udaeobacter sp. | reverse complement strand
AGGTCACGGCCGATGATGTTTTCCAAGAAATTGTGCAAACCCTCAACCAGCCATTCCCAAAAATTTTGAATCCCGCTCGGGATGGCCTTAACTCGCCGCGTTGCGATTTGCGAAAAAACGATGATTCCGGCTGCGACAATCCAAGTCACCAGCATTGAATTTGTAATTCCGAAGCCGCCTAACTGAACAAGCATTTGCGGTTTTAACGAGACGCCCTCGTGCTTAGTCACACCCGCTTCGACTGCAAAGCTCGACGTGGCAAGCATCGTGCTGGAGGCCAACGCCAGGATTGATATCAGTAAACAACGATTGCGCATTTTATAAGCTACAGCTGTAACCAGCATCGGTGATACCGGCCTGCCGGGATCATTCGCCTTCGTCCACATCCCCAAACTACGGCGAGAAAGCTGCCCCGGCTACAACTTGAACGCGCATACCAAAGCGCGTTTTACCCTGATGACAACCAAAATTCTAAAGGCGCATTTATTTCGCCGGCAAACGCTCGGCAAACTGCGGAGCAATGCGCGCGATTGGTCTTGCGTCCACGCGTTCAGCCGTCCCATTAATAGTGATCGCTTCCTCGTAAAACGATTCCAAGCGATCGATCTGCATTTCCTGGCCGAACCGTTCCTTTATCGTTGCGTGCGCGCGCGCTCCCATTTCCTGCAACACGACGGGAGAACCGACGATTAATTGCATCGCGTTTGCTAAAGCAACGTGATCCTCCTCCGCCACCAGAAATCCGGTGCGCCCGTGATCGACTGCTTCGGGTATTCCACCATGGCGCGTGGCAACGACCGGCAAACCGGTTGCCATCGCTTCCAGCGCTGAGTTCGGCACACCTTCCTGGTCTTGATTGGGGGAAATTTCGCTCGGATGCAAAAACAGATGCGCACTTGCGTAAAGTTCGTGCAGCTTTCGTTGCGAAAGAAAGCCGACAAAATGCACGTCCCTGGCAATGCCGAGGCCGCCGGCAAGCATCTCCAACTCCGGCTGCAATGGGCCTTTGCCGGCAATCACAAATTCCGCGTTAGGGTAGTCCTTCTTGAAAATTGCAAAAGCGCGCAAGCTGGTTGCCACGCCTTTCTTCGGGATTAGCCGGCACGCCTGCACGACTTTCCATTTACCGCCTCGCGGCGGTTCTCTGCGCACAAAGGGGAATTCATTCAATGGGATTCCGGTGCGATTGATGCGCAGTTTTTCCGGCGGGCACCCCAACTGGGCCAGTCGATCGGCGAGCGATTGAGAACGTGCGAAGACGAGCGGGACCGCGTTGAAAAGACGCCGCAGTTTGCCAGGATAATCCTTAATCTCTGGTTTATGCGCGACGTCCGCGCCATGGAAAGATACAACACACGGCTTGTGCCATTGCTCGATAAACGGAAGCAGGTGTACGCCCGTATGACCAAAATAAATATGCATCAGATCAGCTCCGTGGCGCCTCAACAATGAATCCAGCGTTTGATACTCGCCGCGATAGACAATCGGCGGCCGCCGCTCGACGAATTTCAACCAACCGTGAACAAACAGGTTAGTGCGCCGCTTCGGAATCACTTCGATGTCATCAAAAGGAAATCGCTCAGCATTCTGGACCTCTTTTGTGACGACAAAAGTGTGCACGCCGCGCAGCGCCTTTACCTGCCGATAGATGTGCAACATCTCCGACTTTAGAAAACTGGAACAATAACTCGCTACAACCCGCCTGCCCATAGCACAGCGCCCAGTCTCGCTAGTGATGCTGGCCTTGTCCACATCAAATCGCCGCCGAAACACTCTCTTCGGGGTCCGCTGTTCGCGCAGCCAACGCCTGTTTCAAGTCATCGATTCCTTCTCCTTTGGCTGCTGAAGTCGGAAGTATCTGGAGCTTTGGGAATCTCTCGTGCAGCGCTTTTAGGTTTTCATTCGCACCGGGCAAATCCATCTTGTTGGCAACCACGAACCAGGCGCGCGACGACAAGGTCGGATCATAAAGATCAATTTCCCGGCGAAGATTCTGCAAATCTTCGACCGGATTGCGCCCCTCGCTTCCGGCGATATCCACCACAAAAACCAATACGCGGCAGCGCGTAATGTGGCGCAGAAATTCGTGACCCAACCCAATTCCGCGGTGCGCACCTTCGATTAAACCTGGAATATCCGCGACCGTGGCGCGTTGATAACCTGGAAATTCAATGACGCCGACGATTGGATGGAGCGTCGTAAACGGATAGGCGGCGACCTTCGGCCGCGCCGCCGAGATTTTTCTTAATAGGGTTGATTTACCGGCATTCGGATATCCAACCAATCCCGCATCGGCGATAGTTCGCAGCTCAAGCAGGAAATGACCCTGTTCGCCTTCCTCACCCTCGGTGTATTGGCGGGGGGCACGGTTACGCGAACTTTTGAAATGCACATTCCCCTTCCCCCCTGCTCCGCCGCGACATAGCACGAATTCTTCGCCATCATGTGTCAGGTCGACCACCGGCTCCGCACCTGTCATTCCGAGCGAAGTCGAGGAATCCCGCGACGCTGCCGCTGAGATTGTTTCGCGAGATCCTTCGACTTCGCTCAGGATGACCGGCATGGCTTGCTCCGCCGGCCAAACAAGCGTCCCCACCGGAACCTTCACGATTTTGTCCGCGCCCGCGCGTCCACTCATTTTCTTGCCCATCCCGTGCCCGCCGCGTTTTGCCTTAATCAGGGGCTCGTAGAAAAGATTGACTAAATTATCGACGTGCCGGTTCGCCTGCAGGATCACGTTACCACCACGTCCGCCATCGCCGCCGTCTGGCCCGCCTTTCGGCACAAATTTTTCTCGACGAAAACTTACGGACCCGCGCCCGCCGTTTCCGGCCTGCACAAAAACTTTTACCCGATCGACAAACATGACGAGTTCAAGTTGCCATCAGCACGAACAAGTGTCATCCCGAGCGAAGTCGAGGGATCCCGTTGAATGCTTCATGCAGGTCTTCTCGCTCGTTAGACTCGGCTTCGCGTCGTTCAGGATGACAACAACGACGTGTAAAGCGCCTTTGTCTTCTCTGCGATTGCAGCCCAACTAAAATTCTCCTCAACTCGTTTGCGCCCGGCCTTGCCAAAACGTTCGCGGAGTTGTCGATCTCTCATCAACTCATTCACGCGCTGCGCGAGATCGCGCGCGAATTTCTCGGGATCTATTGCTTCGAACGGGCTCTCCTTCATTTGCTCAAGCGGGACGAGGAAACCGGTTTCGCCGTCAACGACGACTTCTTTAATTCCGCCAACAGCACTGGCAACTACCGCAGTTTCGCAGGCCATTGCTTCCAGATTAATGATACCAAACGGTTCATAGATCGACGGACAAACGAATACCGCGGCGTTCGAGTAAAGCTCACACGCAGTCTGCTGATCGACCATTTCATTGATCCAGATGATTCCCGGCCGCTGCGCTTCTGCGCGTTCGACAGCAATCCGCATTTCCTCGCCGAGTTGCGGTGTGT
>JBARMF010000100.1:0-5137 GCA_049802315.1 Candidatus Udaeobacter sp. | reverse complement strand
TTTAAGACGTTCCGTGTCATCTCTTCGGTTTGCTTCCAAAGCTCCGGTTCATCGACAAATTTTTGCCCGAGCTTGGATGGATCGTGCGTCGAGAAACGCATCAGATATTTCTCGATGCCGAAAAGCTTGAAATAATTCAAATACATTTCGTTCACGGCGTTGAACTCATCCTCAAACTGCTCCGGTGTCATGTAGAGGTGCGCGTCGTTCATGTGCAGCAACCGCCCCCGCATTAATCCAAACAACTCGCCGCTTTTCTCGTAGCGGTAACACGTACCGTATTCAGCCAGCCGTAATGGCAGATCGCGATAGCTCCTTGGAATCGATGCGAACAGCTTGTGATGATGCGGGCAATTCATCGCCCTTAGGTAATAGCGATCGGAAGTCACGCTGCCAGCGTGACTCGGTGGACGGGCATCTTGCTCGGCTTCTTCCTCGTCCGGCTGGAAGCCGGCCGGACGAGACAAGCTGGGAAGCTTGTCTTCCAATTCCATCGGCGGAAACATCGACTCGGCGTAGTAGGGGAGATGGCCGCTCTTCAGATACAGGCTTTCGCGCGCGATGTGCGGCGTAAGGACGCGCTGATAGCCAGCGGCGAACTCGGTTTCTTTCGCGAGCTTTTCCAGTTCTTCGGCGATGACTGCGCCACGTGGAAGAAACATCGGCAGACCAGGACCGACATCATCGTCGAAAACGAACAGTTCCAGTTCGCGTCCGAGCTTGCGATGGTCCCGCTTCTTCGCTTCCTCCAGCATTGCGAAATAGTCGTCGAGTTCCTTTCTGGTTTTGAACGCCGTGCCGTAAACGCGTTGAAGTTGCGGATTTGCTTCGTCGCCTTTGTAGTACGCGCTGGCGACGGTGGTCAGCTTGAATGCGCCAATGTTTCCCGTGCGCATCACGTGCGGCCCCGCGCAGAGATCGATAAAGTCGCCGTTCCGATAGAGCGAAATCTTTTCGTCGGGCGGAATGTTTTCGATGATGTCGAGCTTGAACTTGCTGGGGTCCGCTCGTTCGCTCAGCGAGGCGAGCCGGCCTTTCTTGCCGAGCTCGAGCGCTTCGTCTCGTGAAACCTCGGTTTTTTCGAAAGGATGATTCCCCTTAATTTCGTTTTTCATCTCGGCCTCGATCTTTTCGAAATCATCGGGTGAGATGCGGTGAGGAAGATCCACATCGTAATAAAAGCCGTTCTCCACCGGCGGGCCCGCAGCGAATTGTGCTTCTGGCCAAATTTTTAGAATGGCGGTGGCCAGTACGTGAGACGCCGAATGGCGGAGGCGCTCCAAATCCGTCATTTGCTCGCGTTGTTCCAAAGTTTTACGCTCGTCAGCCATTTATTTCCAGAGATTCCTCGACTACGCTCGGAATGACAAGTAGCCGAAGAGGATGTTGAGAGATTCCTCCCAGCGTTCGCATAAAGCTGCGGCGGGGCAAGCGACTTCCCGCCTTCGCTGCGCTACGGCGTGGCAAGCGCCCGGAATGACAAAGGGAATTAACACGAAGCACACGAAGGAAAGGAATTTGCTCCAGAGAATGGCGCAACTGTCTGTCACACAATTGTAACTTGGCAGTTGTCACGCTTCTCTCTATAGCTGCGAGCAGTTTACTTTGGCCCATGAATCCTGCGGAGCTGTTTCGACAAGAAAGTAACACCGTGCAGCTTGCGCCTGGCGATTTCCTGTTCCGGGAAGGCGAGAAGGGCGACAAGATGTACGTCTTATTAGAAGGTGAAATCGATATTTTCCTGGGTGATTTTGTGTTCGAGACTGCGTGCCCGGGCGCGCTCCTTGGTGAGATGGCGTTGATTGACGACACTCCACGCACTGCCAACGCCGTGGCGAAGAGCCTTTCGCGTCTGGCGCAAATCGACCGCCGCAGGTTTCATTTTCTCGTTCAGCAAACGCCGCATTTTGCGACGCATGTGATGAAAACGTTGGCTAATCGCCTGCGTCACATGAATGCGGTGACAGCTGTGCGGTAACGAGTCTCCAAAGAGACGCAGCGCTCCTTTCGCCGCCGCGCATGCGGCGTTAACTTTCGGCGAATGCGAATCTTCGCGCGGTATCTGCTTTTCGCCGCGATCGCTACGACGGGCTGCCGCCAACAAACTCCGACCGCTGTCGATTTTGGAGCGCGGCGCCAGCGGATGGTGGAGCAACAGTTGAAACCGCGTGGCATCAAGGACGAACGCGTGCTCGCAGCCATGGCTGAGGTGCCGCGCGAGGAGTTCATTCCCGCGGATGCTCGAGCCGACGCGTACGAAGATGGGCCGCTGCCCATCGGTTACGATCAAACCATTTCCCAGCCGTACATAGTGGCGTTCATGACGGAACAGCTGGTACCGAGACCAAGCGACCGCGTTTTAGAAATCGGGAGCGGCTCAGGTTATCAGGCGGCGATTTTATCGAAGCTCGTGGCGGACGTTTATACGATCGAAATCGTCGAGCCGCTGGCGAAGAGTGCGCAAGCGACGCTTCAGCATTTGGGCTACAGCAATGTGCATATCAAGGTCGGTGACGGTTACAAAGGCTGGCCCGAAGAAGCGCCGTTCGACGCGATTATCGTGACCTGTGCGCCGGAGAACGTTCCGCCACCGCTTGTCGATCAACTGCAAGACGGCGGACGCATGGTCATTCCCGTCGGCGAACGATTCGCCCAGCAGCTTTATTTGCTCGAAAAGAAGAACGGGCAGCTAAAAGAAAGCGTTACGCTGCCGGTTCGCTTTGTGCCGATGCTGCGCGAAACGCAAAAGAAATAATGCATCGCAGTCATTCCGAGTGAAGTCGAGGAACCGCGTGGCGCAACTTTGCAGTGGTTCGCGGAATTTCGCGATTTCGCTCGATGGCGACCGGCGACCCATTGCTGATCGTTCACCGGTCCCTGGCAAATTCGCGAGATCCTTCGCTGCGCTCAGGATGACAAGCTGCGCTTGTCACTTGATCGCTGCCAGCTTCTTCAGGTCAATGCGCTTGATCCACTCTTGCAATTCGCCGGGCTCCTGGTTTTGCAGCTCTATCTGGACAAAATAACGATCGGCGATCATCACCCAAAGAGCAGCGTGCCTGGTGTCTTTTTCGAATGTTTCGAAGCCGGGTTTGCCATCGATGTTCACCGATTTGGCGTAACCTTCACTGGTGTCGCTGTTGCTCTTCCACGCTTCGGTCGTGGCGCTGACATAATCAGGGTTCGCAACTGAATCGAGGATGCTAATCGCGGTGCTTGGCGCTTTTTCTCCTTCGCCCTTGCGATAATCGCGATGCACGTTCGTGATTTTGAATCCGCCCACGTCTTCGGTCGAGCCTTCGGGTTTATCGGCAGTCCAACCCGACGGAGGCTCCGGCAGAGTCGGCAGTAACTTCTGATAATCGACAGCGTCAGGCACGAGGACCGGTTCATTCTGTGCGCGTGCCGAGCCGAGCCCAAGCGCTACAACGAGCGTCAGCAAAAAAAAGCCGGCGCGTGCTGGAGAACAAACACGAGCCATTGATTTCATGTGACGCGTTCCTGCTCGATTACTATACCCGATTGACTTTACCTCAGCTGTCAAGACGCTTGCGGGATGCGCATATCCGAGGGCGCGTCTGGGCACTCCTTGACCTCCGTTGTCGCTTCTGCCTTCTGGTGTGTGTTTAGCGCCAAGGGCGCGGCATTCACGTCAAAGCCTGGGGCGACGCCCAAGGCTTTACGGAAACCCGAAAACAACAGCGCTGAAAGCGCGATTCACTTCCGCCGGAAGCTGATTGAATCGCGCTTTTCAGCGCTTATTTACCTGGGCATTTGGATTCCTGGGGCGATGCCCCAGGTTCGCCACGGCGAATCCGTCCCGTGGCGGACTGGTTTGAGATAACGCCTTTGGCGCTAGACAGAAATCCTTGTCAAGGAAGAGGGTAGGGTGAGGGTTGGTGTTCGAACTCACGATATGCCGGACACACCTCACCTTCCGCCTATGCAGCGCTCCGGCGCGGCAAGCAGTCCTCTCCCCTTGAGCGAGGGGATGGGCGATTCGCCGCAAAGGCGATACCTGCTTCCATTCTCGAAGGCTTTTGCTGCACCTCCTCGAGATTACCGGGCGGCGAGGCTCGTGATCGTGATCGGTCTTCTCGCGGTGGTGGCGCGGCTGATTTTCATTAATCAGCCTTACGTCGATCACTGGAGCTGGCGGCAAAGCGATGTCGCGGCGATCGCGCGGAATTTTTTGCAAGACGGATTTGGTTTCGCCTATCCGCAAATCGATTGGGCAGGCAACGCGCCCGGTTATGTCGGAACGGAATTTCCAATTTTGCCCTTCATCGCGGCGGTTTGCTACAAGTTTGCGGGTGTGCACGAATGGATCGGGCGAATTCAGGCGGTCATTTTGTTTGCGGTTTCGTTGCCATTTTTCTTTTTGCTCGTTCGCGAGATCTTTGGAAGCGCGGCAGCAGTCTGGGCAAGTTTCTTTTATTGTTTTACGCCACTAAATGTTTTCGCCGGTCGTTCCTTCATGCCGGATGCCCCTTCGCTTAGCTTCGCGATTGTGGGGTTGTATTTTTTTCTGCGGTGGGTTCGCAATACCAAGGTGGTGGCGTTCAAGGAGCGACGGTTTGGGCAGCCGTCGAAGTTTAGTAGTGACGGCTGGGAAGCCGTCATTCCTTGGATTGTTTCCGCTATCGCGATTTCGCTGTCGTTGCTTATCAAGGTTACGAGCATCGTTATCGTCGCGCCGATTTTATATCTGGTTGTGGAGCGTCTGTGTCAGCCCCGAACGCTTTCGGGGTTCATACGCCCTACAATTTATGGCGGCGCTCTTTTCTTCGCGATCGCGCTACTACCTTCTGCGATCTGGTACTGGCACGCGCATCAAATCGCAGAGGGATTTTATCCGCATCACTTCTTCGGTGCCGGAGGGATTCAGATCGAATCTTTCTCCTGGTATTGGCACATTGCACAACAGACTTTTGTATCCAGTCTCACGCCGCTTCTCTCAGTCATGGCGCTTCTCGGTTTGTTTGTCCCGCAGTCGCGGGATCGAAGGTACTCTCACCTTTTTCATTGGTGGCTGGCTGTCATGATTGTTTTCATCATTGTCGTTGGTTACGGAAATCGCCATCGGTGGTACCAACTTCCCCTGGTGCCGATCGCCGCTGCTTTCGCAGGCGCCACT
>JBARMF010000099.1:0-3598 GCA_049802315.1 Candidatus Udaeobacter sp. | reverse complement strand
TGGTCGATGAGGTAAATGTCGACGGCGCAGTCATTGCACGCCGAGGCGACGCGTTCAATCGCGAATCTCTCGCCGGAACTCAACCGCGCCCGACGATCGGAATCGTTTCAGGCCTTTATGAATTGTTCCCGTCGAATGGGCCGGTTTTGAATTCATTGCGCGGATTAGCCGGCGCGATCGAGCCTGGCGGTTACCTCATTTACACGAATCAGCCGTGGCACCCGCAGCTCGAATTCATTGCACATGTCCTCGTTAATCGGGAAGGCGAACGCTGGATCATGCGTCGTCGAACGACAGCCGAAATGGATGAACTCGTTCGCGTCGCCGGCTTTGAAAAGATCGAAATGGAAATCGATGAGTGGGGAATGTTCAGCGTCTCTGTTGCACGGCGTGGGCGTTAAACGTAGCAAGGCTCTCGCCGTCTCGGTCGGATTGTCCGCCCTGTTCCTGATTGTTTACGGCGGTTGCAACTGGATCACAGCGCGTCGCGCGAACGTCGGCACTTTTTATTTTGAATGGGAACGCAAGATCCCCTTCCTGCCGTTGTTTATTTTGCCGTACATGTCGATCGATTTTTTCTTTGTTGTCGCGCCATTTCTTTGTCGGACCGATCGCGAATTGTCCGTCTTAACTAAACGAATTGCGGCAGCGATTGTCGTCGCTGGAATTTGTTTCCTCACTTTTCCACTGCGGTTTGCGTTTCCGCGGCCGCAGGCTGATGGCTGGCCCGGCGCGTTCTTCGATTGGTTTCGCGGAATGGATGCGCCCTACAATCTCCTTCCATCGCTTCACGCGGCATTCACGTTAATTCTGATAGATGTCTATTTTCGTCACACGCGCGGGTTCAATCGCGCGGCGACGATGACGTGGTTCGTTCTCATCGCGTTGTCGCCAGTCCTCACGTATCAACATCACTTGATCGACATCGTCGGTGGTTTTGTTTTGGCCGGATATTGCTTCTACTTCTTTCGCGAGTCTTCACACGCGTCGCCAGTTGTCACGAATCACCGCATCGGTTGGTATTACGCAGCGGGAGCGACGGTTGTCTTAATTATGGGCGCGATCTTTTGGCCCTGGGGAGTTCTGCTTCTTTGGCCGGCGATCGCTCTTGGCATCGTCGCGATCGCGTACTTCGGAGCGGGTCCGATCGTTTTTCACAAGACTGAAGGAAAGTTGCCGTGGAGCACGCGGTTTGTTTTGGCTCCTTGCTTACTCGGTCAATACCTGTCGTTGGTGTATTACCGGAGCCAATGTCGATTGTGGGACAAGGTCACACCACAAATCTGGATTGGCCGCAAATTAGGGAGCCGTTCTGCGAAGACAGCTGTGTTCTCGGGAGTTGTCTCCGTGCTTGATTTGAGCGCTGAATTCTCCGAGGCGAAACCGTTCCGCAAAATCAATTATCGAAATATTCCTGTCCTGGATCTGACTGCTCCCACACAGGCGCAACTTGTGGAGATAAGCGAATTCATCGGCAATCACTCCCGAAACGGTGCCCTCTATGTTCACTGTAAGATCGGTTACTCGCGAAGCGCAGCGGCGGTAGCCGCTTATTTAATAATGAGTGGGAAAGTGAAAACCGCAGAAGAGGCATTCGCGATCATTCGCCGCGTTCGACCCTCCGTCGTTATTCGACCCGAAGTCCGCTTCGCCTTGTCCGAATTCGAACATCGCATTACTCCCATCTCAACACCGATGACATTCGCAACGCGATGCGGAATCTGCCGGACGTGACGAACGAATGAGCGGTCTTTATAGACAGGGGCAATCGCAGACCACACAGCCATCGCGGCAAACCTCAGGGTTGGCAGTCAGCAGCGTAGTGTTCGGTATTCTCACTTGTACTTTTCGCCGGTTAGGAATCAATCGCTGAGACGCCAGCCGCAACTCCGAGGCGTGTGTAAAAAGAGAGCACTGTAGGCCTAGAAACGATTCCAAGGTCTTAGGATGAATTTCGTTTTATCTGCTAGGGCAGTTCCTATCTTCGGTAAGGAAGTGATGCGACTCCCTCTCACTTAAAAGAAACCCGTCGCCCCATTTTTATCTAGACCAGGTCTTTGGGACTTGGCATGAATACTGACCACAGAGATAGCCAACGTGAGTGCATCGAAAAAAAGCGCCCGCCGTCAGAGAATCAGGAAATCAAAGGCTCAAGCGCACGAAAGATAAATTGATTCGCCTGACATTTTGCCGGGCTGCTGCGGATTTTTTCACAAATGAATAAACAAGCAATTCCCCCCATGAAAAAACAACCAAATAATTCAAACTCCGCTTTCGCGCTTCAAATCACAGTTTCAGTGGCCCTAATCTGCGTTTCACTAATTTTATTTGCCTCAATCTCCGGGGCTGGACCGGCAGATTCTCGCTTGCAAGGCGTAGTTATGAACCACGGAGACTTGACCTCGTTCACCGCTCTAGGCAACGGCAACGAGGCGCTTCCTGACTTTGTGAATGCGAAACCGATGCCGCTGCCGCTCGCGGCGGGGCCAGTCGACATGGTTCCGTCGCTAGAGGACTCGGGCACGCCGGGCTCCTCGCGAGGAGCGGTCGGAAACGGCCAGACTAGTCCGATCACTCTTCCTTTGCCGAAAATCAGCGACCACGATGGCGACATGGAAGGACCAGAACCCGACGAGTTCGGGACGAGCAATTTGCCGTTCAGCACTGCGCGCGCCGACCTGTCCACCGCCGTTACAAATACACAATATCCGTATCGCGCCTCGGGAAAACTGTACTTCCAGGATGCTAACAACGAGACGTTTGTTTGTTCAGCGTCGATGATAAAGCGCGGTGTTGTCGTGACGGCGGCCCATTGTGTCGCGAACTACGGCCAGTCGCAGTACTACCATAACTGGCATTTCTATCCGGGATATCGGAATGGTGCGGCCCCGTACGGCAACTGGACGGTGTTTCAGGTGTGGGTAAAGACCGCCTATTACAACGGAACGGACAACTGCACCCAATACGGCGTTGTCTGCCCGGACGATGTCGCCCTCCTCGTTCTGAACCCCCAAAACGGCACGTACGCGGGGACCCAAACGGGCTGGTATGGCTATGGATACAACGCCTTCGGGTTCAGGAACGGCATCACCCACATCACTCAGATCGGCTACCCCAACTGCCTCGACAACGGCCGACTGATGGAACGCAACGATTCGCAGGGATTCGTGTCGGCGAGTGAGTCGTCGAACACTATCATCGGCTCGTTGATGTGCGAAGGGTCGAGCGGCGGCCCGTGGCTCAACAACTTTGGGATCCGACCGGCGCTCACCGGGCAGCATAACGGCACCGGGTCGAATTCAAACGTCGTCGTAGGCGTCACGAGCTTTGGCTCCGTTAACCAGTCCGTCAAGCGGCAGGGTGCGAGCCCGTTCAGGAGCAGCAACATCGTCTCGTTAGTCACCTCCGCGTGCAACTCAAGGCCGGCAGCGTGTCAGTAACAGTGGCCGAGCACCACGGACTCATTTGTTCTCGCCTTGGAGCACGGCGCGCTTTCATAATCGCGTGAATTTATGAACTACAATGAACTGATTCAGCTCTACTTCGAGCGCTCCAACGCAATGCAGCAATATTGGAATCTCTACGTCGTTATCGTTGG
>JBARMF010000098.1:0-4944 GCA_049802315.1 Candidatus Udaeobacter sp. | reverse complement strand
ACTTTCAAGGGCCGCCGACGTGAAGCAGGCAATCTTGCCTGCTCAGGGTTGCGCGCTCAAAACAAGCAGACAGGATTGTCTGCGTCACCGTCGCTGTTTTCGCGGCGCGCCGGGCGGTCGCGCCCTAGCAATTTTCCGAAACGTCAGCGATTCAATAAACGGGAATCGAACCGATAGTCGATCGGCTTGCTGATCTTGATCTTTTTGAAATCGGGATGCTTGGGATTTAACAAGAAATTCATCTCACTCGCGGTTAACACGCTGGGCACTGCGAGGGCCACGGACTTTCCCGCGTGAACCCAATCGTCGCCGATTTGCATAGTTTGAATCGACGGCGGTTCCGCGTTCCAATTCGCTGGCAGATTTTTGACGGCAAAATATTCTGTGAGCTTGTCCCCCCACTCGAGTCGAAACGAACGGTACAGATCGTCCGGTGAGAGTGGGGTCAGATGCACAAACAATTCCAAAGCCGCGAGCGATTCGTGTTCACTGACGTAAATTACCGGAGTGCCTCGCGAGTTCCATCGGCCGCCATAGACGCGAGCGCCTTCGCCGGTAAATGCGCTGTCAACGTGTGCCGCGCGAACAATTCGCCACGCAAACGGCATCAGGTATAAACACTGTATTTGATGCGCCCTAACAAGTCTTCGACCTCGCGTGCGCCTGTCTCAGTGCTGGCATAGTCGAGCGGGACTGCGCCGCCGAGACCGACTTGTGGGTGTTTCAGCCATGCTCGCGCTTTTTCAGCATCACCGAAAACTGTTGTCGCGTCTCTGAGCAACCGCGAAAAACGAACGACCTTGTCCGATTCATCCGGAGAGAGTCGCCCCGCAGTTTTGCGCCGCTGCAGAGTCGAACGTGAAATGCAAAGTTTCGCTGCGAGCTTCTCAAATGGCAGGTCGAGGGTGTCTTGCAAAGTCTTGAGCTCAGAAAATCGCAGGCCTTTCTGAATTTTTTGAATGAGTTCAGTTGGATGCGTCGACGTTCTACCTACCGCATTTTTATCGACAGTTGCCGTTTTCATAAAGGGGTGTGGTCTGATCCAATTGACACAATATGATGTGTCAATTGGACAAAGTCAACGCGAAGGCGTGTTTACAACAAAATCCCGAACGCAAGCTCAGGCCGCGATCTGGCCAAGAACGGTGCGCAGTTCGTGAAAATCCACCGGCTTCGCCAGATAAAAATCGAATCCGGCTTTTCTGCCCCGCTCGACATCGTCACGCGCTCCAAAGCCAGATATCGCCACCGCTTTCACCTCTCCTTTTCGTTTCGCTTCCTCAACCACATCGTAGCCATTGCCGTCTGGCAACGCGATATCACACAGCACCACGTCGAACTCTTTGGTCTTGATGATGTCGAGCGCGCTGCGGGCATTTTCAGCCGTGGAAATGTCGTGGCCGAAATGATTCAGAAGCCGGGATAACGCCTGGAGCGTGTCGCTGTGATCCTCTACGACGAGGATGCGCAAACTCTTGCCCGAATTATACTCTGCCCTGGATCGATCCTCGCTCATTTTTTCCAAATCCCGAAAGCCCTATAATCGGATTTCATGCCTCGTCCACCGAATTTCCGTACAGTGTCGCTGGTCTTGTCATTCTGAGCGAAGCGAAGAATCTCATCGGTAGGGACGCCGCGCTGCGGTGTCCGGTCGGCGCAGCGCGCCGACCCTACCCTTCGGGCGCGTCAACCGATTTGTGGCATCGCACACGGAAAATCACGTCCCTACAATGTTGGAAAACCTCAACATGACAGGGGCATTTATGGGATGAGTTCAAACGGTCTGCCCACAGCGAAATCTTAGAGTTGGAAAAACGTCCGGAGCCGGTGCAGGAAGTTGGCCGTGTATTGGCGTTCTGTTAATGCATGCTCGTCCGCGCTTGTAGCTTCTTTCAGGATCCCTTCGGTTTCCATTTTTCGCTGGGCAAGCAATTGACTCAATTGCTCCATGCACGTGGGGGCGGCGCTTAGCACTTTGGCCATCACCGGTTTTCCGATCTCCATGACATAGCAATCGCCGTCTGCACGGACGGTAGCACTGCGTGGTTCGCCAGTGAGCAGCGACATTTCACCGAAACAATCCCCTGCTCCCAGCGTCGCGACTTGAATCTTCGATCCATTTTTCGAGACGAGAACGTTCGCTGCCCCGCGCAGCATCACGAACATTGACTCGCCTGCGGCGCCTTCCTCGATCACTGGTTCGCCACGACCGAAAAGTTTGAGGCGCGCCTGATTGACCACGTGATTGAGTTGATCTTCGGAAAGGCAGTCAAACAGTCGTTCTCCGCGCAGAATAGAAAATGCCTCTACCTGGTCTTCCTGAAGAGGCGCCGCTTTTTTCCGTTCGACGTGCAGTGTGCGAATGGGGAAAGGAATGGTGATGCCCTGGCGCTTCAACTCGTACCAGACATTACTGCGCACAGAGTCGTTGGTCTCGTTGATCCGGGAGTGATTGCCCATGTAGAATTTGATCTCGTAAGTCATGGAGTAATCGGAGAAGTCGACCAGGAACACCCTTACAGGGGGATTGGGGAGAACGTTTTTGGCCCTCTGCGCGGCCCGTCCGAGTGCATCTTTTACGCGGTTGGGTGGCACAGTGTAATCGATGCCCACCCGGATCCGCATGGCGTGGACCTCGGTCGGATAGTGAAGATTAACGATCTGGTGGCTCACCATCTCGTTGTTGGGAATATCGAGATAAATGTCGTCGTTCGTGCAAAGCCGGGTGGAACGCCAGTTGATCTCACGCACTTCGCCGTAGGTGTCGCCGACCTTCAACCAATCACCGACCTTAAATGGCCGATTGATTTGGATCGATATGCCACCAATGATCCCGGCAAAGAGATTCTGTCCGGCAAAGCCGACAATGATTGCGACCACTCCGGATCCCGCCAGCAGTCCTTTCAGTTGTGTTTCGGCGTGGTAGCCGTAACTGAGAATAAGGAGAAGGACGATCAGGAAGATGACTCCGCCGACTACCTCACGGAGAAAATGCGGAATGGCTGTCTGTCGTTGCTTTTCGAAATAAAAATCCCAAACGTACCGATTAACGAGAGCGACGATCAGTGCAGTGCTCAACAAAATTGCTGCTGCACCAATATGATAGCGCCAGGGTGCTTGAACTCCGTAAACGGCAATCGCGGCGTAGAAGGCGATGATTAAACAGAAAAGGCGAAAGAAGAGGCCAAGCTGAACACCGGCGCGACGCTTTAGGAATCGCCCAATTCCAAGGGCGACGAAAAACGTCACGATAAACACGACTACCGTGAGGACGTCGCGCTGCGCTTCAGAAACCGCCTCAAACATCAAGCGGCCATTATACCAGAAGAAGGCCTCCGGAATAGTTTTTCTGCATTACGTCTAAAAGGCGAACTGGCTTCGGCGCCAGAACCAGTAAGGGCAAGGTGTGCCGCCCGCCGCGTTTGCGACGATGTCTACTTCGGCGGTGCAATGACGAGCCACGCCCAGCCGGCAAGGAAGCACAAACCGCCCAGAGGAGTAACTGCACCCAGCCAACGATGATTTGTTAGCGCAAGCAGATACAAGCTCCCGCTAAACAGAAAAATTCCGATAAGCAGCAGCAAGCACGCCCCGCGGTTGACGGTTCCGTAGAGCGCAAGAACGAGGAGCGCAATTGCATGTATGAACTGGTAAAACACCGCCTTGTTCCAGACATCGAACATCCCCCGCCCTTCAAGAGTCCCTCGCAAAGCATGCGCACCAAATGCTCCCAGTGCTACTGCGAGGAAGCAAAGCGCAGCTGCGATTCGAAAGAGCAAAATCGACATTCAGCTACTATGTCATTCCGAGCGAAGTCGAGGAATCCCTAAATCTGGTAGTGTCCTAATTTGGGCAAGCGGGTTATTTTTGCTGCCCGCTGGCTATTGCGGCGCGCACCGCTGTTATCGGAGAGTTTACCGGCGTCAATTCTAGGACCGTGACGTAACGTTGTTCTCCGTTCTCTTTGAATGTCCATGCGTAGCACCGCCTCGCCTGAGGGTGGCCACTGATGTCGAACACTTCTACTACGCCGTCCCAAACCGTTTTTCCCTCAAATGTTTCGATGACATCAACGGACTCGACGTATTTTGCCCTGCACTTGTGCATGGACTCGATCGCTTCCCGTATTTCACCAATCCGTTTCCGCAAGGCGTCAGTCACGCGTTTAATCACCGCTAGGTCTGACTTCGAGGGACTCTCGCTCACGCTTCTACCATCTTAACGAGATCGCGCACTGGATTAACAATCTTTATTCAAATTAGGACACTACCAATCTTGCTTGGCTTCTGCCGACTCTAAAGCATTCGCGCCAAGGTTTGAGATTAACGTATTGCTAATTCCAATGAGTTCGCCGCCTCTCCAACTTTTTTCAAAGTGTCAAAGCTGATTGCCTGCTTCGGCGGGTCGTTCTGATATAGAAAATTGTTCCCGCCACTCCAAGGGCCGCTGCTCCAAGGAAATTCAGTGCTGGTCCGAGTTTCCACAGATATGCGCCAAGGATCGCGCCGGTGCTTACGACCAAGTCGCGGACCAGATAGTACGCCCCAATCATTTGCCCGCGACGCTCTGGTTCAGAGTAACCAATGATTAGCGCTTTACGGGACGTATCGCCGAATTCCTTCAATCCGCGGATCGTGAATGCAATGGCCAGAGCGGAAAAACTACGCGACATCAGCAAGCTGATCGGAAAAAGCGTGAACATGACAAACGTCACAATCACGAATGGCTCGCGCCCATATCGATCGGCATAATGCGAGGCGGGAATGATACACAATGTGGCGGCGAGCATTTCTATCGTGGTGAGAATCCCCACTTGTTGAGCGCTCATTCCTATGTAGTCCATCGCAAAAATTACGATCCACGCGTAGGGAACTCGTTCGCAAAAACGAATTAAAATGTCGCTCAACAACAAACGTCTCATTGGGGGATTAAATTGACCCAAGC
>JBARMF010000097.1:0-2892 GCA_049802315.1 Candidatus Udaeobacter sp. | reverse complement strand
GCTTCGCGTTCGTCCATCTCATGGCGAAGCCGTTCGTTAGACTTGGCCAGTTTCGCAGTGCGTAACTCAACAAGAGCCTGAAGCTGCTTGGCGCGATCAGCCAATTGCTCGTGCGCCTGTCGCAGCGCTTCCTCTGCTTGCTTTCTGGCAGTGACGTCTCGAAATACCACGACCAAGCCAGTGATGTTCCCGTCCTCGCGGAGAGGCGAGGAACTATAAACGACGTCGAAGAATGTGCCGTCCTTTCGAACAAAAACGTCCTCGTGTGCGATTAAGGTCTTGCCAAGACGCAGCACCTCCAGACCGGCGCATTCCTCGGCGGGAAATGGCGAGCCATCCGCATGCTTGTAATGGACTGCGTCGTGCATCCCGCGTCCGCTCAATTCGCTGAAGGTCCAGCCAAAAAGTTGTTCTGCAGCCGGGTTCATGAACGTCAGCGACCCCTGGCTGTCCACGGTATAAAGTCCTTCGCCCATGTTTTCCATCACCGCGTCATCGAATTGCTTCGCACGGTGCAAACTTTCCCGGGCTTGCTCTAATTCACATTGCTTTCGGCGTTGCTCTTCGAGAAAATCTCGCACCTGATATTGTCGCCGGCGCGAATTTAACGCCACTTCGAGGGAACGTATCAATGTCGTAGTGCCTATAGGCCGCTCCAGCAACGTCACACTGCCGGCTGCGTCTGCGACCAATTCCAATAGTCTGGCTAGTCGAGATTCACCACCAGTCGTCAGAATAATAAGTGGCAACTCAGACCAGGACGGTTGCGCGGCTAGGGCTTCGAATAGATGCGATAAGCTGCCCAATTCGAGAGCTTCCTCCGTAAGCATGAGCGCACCAGCACCGGACTGAATATGTGCCGCGCATTCTGCCAGCGAACCGCAAATTTGTGCTTCAAATCCGTGGCCGACCAGCAACTCGGCCATGCCCTGAGCGTCCCGCCCGACTGGCGCAATGATGAGGATGCGGTCTTTCGAATTATTTTTTTCCATCGGAAGGCGGCATGATTTCCCCTGTACCGCCGCGAAACATAGGTATTCCGCTCAAAACGCCGTGAAAGTCCTTCAAGGGCTGACCTACGCGAATGCCCCGGCCAGACTCCAGTTTGAATTCACGAATAGTTTTTTCGTGGCGGCCGCTTCGTTTTTTAATCACCGCTATCGATTGTCTGACTTCGCCTGCGGCTTCGAAGTATCGCAGGTTCAGCACCGTGTCCGATAGGTAGCTAAGGTCTACGGGAGACTCTGCGGAGGAGACCAGCCCGTGCTGCGCCAAAATGAGGATGGTCAAAACGCCTTGGTAATTCAGAAAAGTGACAAGCTCGTGAAGTTGATTGGCAAGGTACTTCTCGCCGGGCATCGCGTTGAGATATCCATTGAGGGTGTCTATCACCACGAGTTTGCAGCCTTCGGTCACCTGCTCCCGAATACGAGCAGCGAATTCACCGGGCGAAATCTCCGCGGGATCCACTTGTTGCGCGACGACCATTCCGCTTTTCACGTGCTTTTCCAAATCAAGCCCCAAGGCCTTGGCGCGAGCGAGCATGATCGAACGCGTTTCGTCGAAGCAAAAGAGTATTCCCCGATCACCCTTTGACGCCATTTTGCTGGCATAGTGCAAAGCGAGCGTGGATTTGCCCGTGCCGGCGGTGCCGAGAATTAGAGTTGTTGTGCCACGATCCAAACCGCCGCCAAGTAAATCGTCCAGCTCCTTGATACCACTGGCAACCGACTCACGCGCGATTTTTGTGTAGTGCTCCGCTGCCACAAGACGCGGAAAGACGCGCAAGCCACCGGTCTCGATTGTGTAATCGTGATAGCCTTCACGAAATTTAACTCCTCGCAATTTGAGCACGCGCAGCCGCCGTCGCGATTTGCCGTAGTCTGGAGAAAGCTGCTCCATTTCAATAACTCCGTGGCTCAGGCTCAGCACATGCGGATCAGTTCCGATTATGCCCCCGGTCATTTTGTCGTCGAGCAACAACACCGTGCTTCGGGTCTGCGCGAAATGTCGTTTTAGATTCAGCAGTTCGCGTCGATAGCGCAACGCCGTTTCCGCCAACAACCGAAATTCGGAGAGCGAATCAAACACAATGCGTGACGGACGCCTTTTGCTTACTTCGTCGATTAATAGTTTGCTGACTTTATTCAGTTCAATCTCGGAAGGACGAAAAACCGTCGTCTGCTCTTCCGGACGCAGGAGCTGTTCGATCGAGGACAGTTCGAGTAATGGAAGACCTTCCAGTGACCAGCCATGTGAGCGTGTCACTTTCAATAATTCTTCGCGCGTCTCGGAAAGCGTTACGTAAAAAACCGATTCCCCACAGCGCACACCTTCGAGCAAAAATTGCAATGCCAGCGTCGTTTTGCCCGAACCGGGATCACCTTGAATCAAATAAAAACAATCACGCGGTAAACCGCCATTCAGAATGTCGTCCAACCCTTCGACTCCGCTCGAGCAACGTTGATCTTTCAAAACAGCGGAGCCGTTTGCCTTAGATTTTCCCTTTTTCAATGTTCAGCCCAGGTAGAGAGGTTTGCTGGTTTTATTAGATGCGTGCAAGTCGCAACTATCAACCCAAACTCTGCAGACCACGATAGGCAGAAGTCTGACCGTGGCCTAGGTCAAAGCCGTATGCCGCTTCGTTGTAGCCGGAGGCGGTAACCTCGGCCAGGTGGCGCTTTGCTACGCACGGGGCCGTTGGAGTCAACGCCCCCGGCTACAACCGTGCGACCTCTAATGCAAAATCTGGGTTGTAACGGCTTTGTCACATCAAAGTCACACAGCTTTTACACATTCTAAACCAATTCGTCACAATCGGCGTGCAGGTATTTCAAGCGCTTTTTTGACTAAGATCAGCAGAGAGCACGTGCGCCGTGTCTGTGCGGAGCT
>JBARMF010000096.1:0-5497 GCA_049802315.1 Candidatus Udaeobacter sp. | reverse complement strand
GATCGCGAGAGCGCACGATACCCTCCGAAAGTAAGAACCCGGCTGCGAGTTCTTCATCGTGACCAGGTGTGCGCATCGTAGTGGCGATGGGCTTGCGTCCGACGCGGATTTCCAGTGGCTCCTCGATCGTTAGGTCGTCGGGCAAGTATTCGAGTTCACCGTCGCGTTTTCGCCGGATGATTTTCTGTGATCCGATACCGCTTTCTTTCATGTGAATTGAAACGCCTCAATGGTAGCATGGCTGCGATGGAAGTTTGTCACCTGTTCATTTCCATAGGACACAATTTTGTTGGCCATCACGGTCGCGAACCTGACACGCATCCGATGATTGAAATCTCCGAAATAGAATGCGTGGCGGGGCGTGGTATTCGCGGTGATCGTTATTTTGATTTCAAGGACGATTACAAAGGTCAGATCACTTTCTTTTCGCTGGAAGTTTTCGATCAACTTTGCAGCGCGATGCAAATTCAGGCCTGCTCACCTTCTCTGGCGCGACGCAACGTGATCACACACGGCGTTGATCTGAACGAGTTGATTGGACAGGAGTTCGAGGTGCAAGGCGTTCGTTTTCTCGGAATGGAAGAGTGCCGGCCATGTTATTGGATGGACGGCGCATTTGCACCGGGTGCCCAGGAATTTTTGAAGGGCCGCGGCGGTCTCCGGGCAAAAATTCTGACCGATGGGAAATTGCGTTCGATGAAATTGTCATCCCGAGTGAAGTCGACGAGCCCGGCAGAGTTGGTTTGAGGTGATGCTGCGGGATTCCTCGACTCCGCTTCGCTCCGCTCAGAAGGACCTTAGTGTGGTGCTCCTCGCAGGCGGCGAATCGCGGCGCATGGGCACGGACAAAGCGACATTTTCTTTTCGCGGAAAACCGCTCTGGCAAATTCAACTCGAAACACTGCGCAGACTGCGACCGGCAGAAATTTTTCTTTCGGCAAGAACGGATCCATCATGGCGGCCGAACGACGTGCACCTCGTCGAAGACATTCCGCCATCATGCGGACCGCTCAGCGGGATTGCCGCTTCGCTGGCGAAGATTCATACCGCTCATCTTCTTGCGCTCGCGATCGACATGCCATTCATGACGGAAAATTATCTGCGCTCGATTTGTGACGCGATTGAGCCGGGCCGCGGCGTAGTCGCGACGATCGACAATCGCGCCGAGCCGCTGGCGGCTGTATATCCGCGCGAAGCAGGGATTGATTTTCGCACTGCGCTCGCAGGAACCGATTTTTCGTTGCAAAACGTCGTTCATCACCTGGTAACGGCCGGAAAACTGCTGGAGATATCTGTGACGGAACAGGAGAGGCGACTTTTCCGAAATGTGAATAACGTGTCCGACGTGGACGCTACGATAGCTGGCGGTTGAGTTCGGGTGTTTGCACAAAAATTTTTGGGAAAATGCAAACTGCACTTGAAAATCAATTACACCTGTCCGATATGTTCGCCGCGATTTGGGCTCTCATGAAATCGTCGATGTTCCGCAACGCTGCTTTGCTGTTTTTGATTCCGGCGTGCGCCTTCTCAGCCACGAACGTAGTGAATCTTTCCCACTACGACATGATGCGTCCCGATTTTGCCACAATGAAACGGCAAGGCATCGTCGGTGTAATTCACGAAGCGACGTATCCGCCGTTCGTTCGCGACCCAAAATATTTGGATCGCCAAATGGGGGCACTGCAAGCGGGACTGCTCTGGGGAGCATATCACTACGCTAACGGAAGTGATCCAATTCGGCAGGCTGATCATTTCCTAAGTGTCGTCTCAAGTTCTTGGGCACAAGCCAATCCCGCGGTGCGGCCGAGCGCAGGTGTCCTGCTGGTACTCGATTTCGAAAAGAATGGTCACTATCCCGGGGGAACGATGCGCCCGGACCAAGCCGTCGCGTTTGTCGAACGCATTCGCTCGCGTACCGGTGTATATCCCGGCATTTATTCGGGCGAATACCATCTCGCGCAGGTTTTGAATAGCGCGCGAGTAACTCCTGCTCAGAAACAAACGCTCACCAATTGCTGGCTCTGGGTTGCAAACTACTCGAAAGAGCCGCGTGCAACGGCGCCTTGGAATTACTGGGCTATGTGGCAATACTGCGGGGACGGTAAATGCAAACTGCCGCGTTCTGCTTACCCCATAGGTATCGCCAACATCAGAAGGGCAGAACTCAACATTTTTCGAGGCAGCCGAAATGATCTTGCAGACTTCTGGCAGCGACGCGCTTGGAACCCTTCGGGAGGAGCGCCTCGTTCCGAATCAAAACTGACCGCGGAGCTGTAACTCCAGCGGCGCTTTTCGACACTCAAGGAGCGACGGCTTGAGCAGCCGTCAAAGCGACGCGCTATTTTTCGAGTCGAACGCAGCAAGTCACAAAGCCGCGGTGCAGCAAACAGTGACGGCTGGACGCCGTCAGTCCTTGATTTCTCGCTCCTCACTTTCGAATCCCGCGCTGCGTCGTGAGATAAACCGCAAAGCTGCCGAGCCAATGGCCGCCTTCGTAATGTTCGCCAGTCACCGCTGCAAGCCCGGCGCGCCGATGCGCTTCTGCTGCGTTCGTTAGCGCTGGACGGCGGGGATCATCGGCGGGAAGAGAAGAGAGAATCCCTTCCAGCATCCACGCTCGACTCAAATTTAATCCATCGAGATGCGCCAGCTTTGGATCGCTCGGATCGGGTGAAATTGCCACCGGCAACCAATCCACAGTCGCCGTTTTCGGAATTTGAGGCAGAAATGGCGTGAGCCATTTCGCGAATTCAGTTTGCGTCAAGACGCGACGCATCACGTCGGCTTCGCCGAGGCAGGGCGAAAGAAAATCTTCGCCCGACGGCTCATAAGTGAGCGGACAATTCTTATCCGCCAGATAAAATTTGCGCGCTGAATCAGCGGCCAGTTTAGCGAGGCCTCCGTCATTTTTGACCCGCGCACAATCGAGAATCAACCCAAGCGCGAACGCGGTTTGATTGTGCTCACCGATGCGTATTGGGTGCGAGAGTTTCGGTAGCCACGTGGCCAATCGTTCGACCGCTGCGTCCTCAAGCGGCTTCAGGTTTGCCAACATTTCTCGCGCTTGCGGATCGTCCCATTCGCGCAGTTCGGCGCAGAGTTGCAACAGCCACGCTAAACCGTACGGCCGTTCGAAACTCGCGCGACCCTCTCCCCGTAGATATGCCGCTTCGGTCTTCAAATTTTCAGCGGTGAGACTCTCCTTCAAAGCGTCGCGCGCGGCTTTTGCGAATGGCGCGTCCGGAAACGTGCGCAACAGCCGCACCAGCAGCCAATGTCCGTGCACTGACGAGTGCCAATCGTAACAGCCGCAAAACGCGGGTGTCAGTTTGCATGGCGCCGCGACATCTGCCTCGCTATTCAGAACGTGACTGATCTTATTCGGATATTCCTTATGAACGCACTGCAGTGCCAACTTTGCGAACCGCTCCGCAGCAGAAGCATCAAATCCTTTGCTGGACGAATCCGCGCTGGCGCTTTTCTGAACGGCATCGAGGTCGCCAGCCGCAGCGCTCACTAGCGCTGCCAGCAAGCTGCAGACGAAATTCTTAAGACTTGAAGGATAAAATCTGAACGCCACGGCGACGAGAATCCACGCTAGCGTCCCACGTCGTAAAAGCTAGCGCGGCGTTGGCTGAGGCCGCGGTGTTGGACTTACGCGGGGAAACTCGAACATCGATCGAAGATCGCCAATCGCCGGGCTATTGAGCGGGAAGTACGGAGCGTTAAAAGCGAAAACCGGGTTTGGCAAATTGTCGCGACTGCGCGAAGACAGCGGCGTCAGATTCCAATTCCATTCGATGAATTTCAAAATCGAGGCATGATCGGCATACGTGTGATCGACATGACCTCGCCTGGCGTATGGAGAGACTGCGATCAGCACTGTGCGCGGACCGTCGCCAAAAAAATCGATGGGCTGAATGTATCCTGAGTCGTAACAGCCGCCGCTTTCGTCGAATGTGATAAGTATCGCTGTGTCGCTCCAGAGCTGATTGTTCGCTCTTACGCTATTTACGATTTTCCTGACGAAGCTCTCGTACAGTGGTGGTGTCGAACTACCGGGATGCCCGTCGAGCAGCACATCGGGTTTAACAAAGGAAACCGCCGGCAACTGGTTAGTGGCGATGTCGCTGTACAGCTGTCCCAGATCGACCAAGTTTTGCCGCAACGAAGTGGTCATGATTGACGTTGCGTATTGGAACCCATTGCAAATCGCGCAATAAAGGTCATTCACTGGCGGGTCATGACTGGCCACATCGAATCCTCCTCCGTAATACCTCCATGAAATGCTGTGCGCTGAAAGCGCATCGCCTATGGTCGGGAGAGCCTGCGGTCCAATTGAAAAGGCAGGACCCGCGGGAAATTCGTTCACATCCTGATTGCTGATTACCGTTCCGCCTGTGGTGTAATATGGATAGTCATTGTTCAGTTGGTACCAATGGCTTGCAGCGCAGTTGCCGTTATTGAAGGGAGCATACGGCAGACCTTGAAGATAGCTCATGATCGGTTGAACACCTGGCTGAGTGTTATCGGAGCAGTTAGTGAAAGCCACACCAGTGCTGCCTGGATCCGTACTGTTGAAGAAATCGTTATTGTAAAAGTTATTTGTGGTGGCTCTCGGATTCGGATCCTCGATCAGATTGCCGGCAGGCATGGCCGGATTGCCATTTGCATCCGTAAAATAATAGACGTCTCCTGTGAACAGGAATTGTGAATTCGGACCAGTACCGCCCATTACCGGCTGGTGGTAGTTGTCGCTGATTGTGTAGTTCTCGGCCAGATCGAGAAAATAAGGAAAGTCGCCTTGAGCCATATTGTAGAAGCCCATGGCAACTCCGCCTTGAAAGGTACTCTGGTCTGTCGTCGGAGGATTGGTGAATCCCCAACCGACGGTTATCGCGACCCAGGTTAACAGGTCGTGTTTGCAGCCGCTCGGATTTTGCAGCGTGATGTTGGCAATGGAGCAATCGGCCTGTTGCCACATCTGATAGAAACGATGCACCGGGTCGCCTGTGTTGCTTGTGTAAGTTGTGTTGGCGATGGTGTCGGCAAAAAATGGCTGGCCGCAGTTATTAAGTTCCGAAGCGCCTAGCAAAGAGTACGGAGCATTGGGCAGATTCGACGGATAACGGCAATCTGGAACGGGCAATATCTGTTTGGCCGGATCATAGGCGGGTTGCCCACTGCCTCGAGCTTGCAGGAGTCCTTGCGACGTCGAATCCAGACCGACATCGCTGCAGAACGCAGGGTTACCGAAGGAGAGGATGCATGGTCCTACTGGCAGGGCGTCGAGAGTTGTGCTCGGTTGCGGCAGAGTCGTGAAAGGACTTGTTTGCGAGGGGCTAAGCTCATATGAGGTCGTGTCGGTCGCTTGCTGCTGTACCGCCAAAGCAACGTTTGACCCAGGAGTGCCGTTGTTTAGCACGATTCCTTGGGACAGCAGATTCCATATCGTTTGTGAAGTAGATGGCACATAAGTGCCGAAAACGTTATCGAA
>JBARMF010000095.1:0-6551 GCA_049802315.1 Candidatus Udaeobacter sp. | reverse complement strand
TTACCCCGCTCGGTGATTCTCGAACTAGCGGATGTGCCGCGACGACTGTTTTCCTTTGTTGATCCACCAAGCGGTCGCTGGGTGACTCTGGACCTGACCGGCGTGCCCTACGTGACGTTGTGGTCGGACGGTGGGCCATTTCTCTGCGTCGAGCCGTGCTGGGGGTTGACCGACCATCACGAGCAGCGCGCATTCGAGAAGAAACAAGGAATCCAAATGATTCCGGCCGGCGGCGAATTGCGCGCCTCGTTTACCATGGTCCCGCAATTTGCTTCGTGCGATTAGACCGTTGCCTTATCGCTTTTGGTTCTGCCGTAGCCGCGGCCCTGCGGGCCGTTTCCTACGATTCAGGCTTCCTCCGGTTCTGGCCCGAGCGCGAGTGAAGGTGCCGTCCGCGTTTTAACCGCGCCACGTCGAAACGCCGGCATTCGCCAACCAAGCGCATCCCAGAAGTAAAGAGCCACACAAACCAGCACCAAAACCGATGCGTACGGCCGAATGCCGTGCAACACGTCAATCGCGCGCAGCGTCGGATCGAGCTTTTTATCGACCAACATTACGTGAACGATCATTGCCGTGCTCGCAGCTGAAATGATGAAATGAATAATGCTCAACCGAACGCTGACGCCTAACGTGACAGCGCTCACGACCGCGCCCCACACGAGGTAGCGCTCATGCATTTGACCCAGCAGTGCGAACATCAGCAACCACGGTGCAGTTATCGCAATTAGCACACGCGGATCGCGATTTCGCAGATGTCGCGCCGCGCCACGGGCACACAACGCGACTGCGCCAAGGAAAAACAAACGCAACGCCCATTGCAGCGTGAGATGAAAGTGAACCGATCCGACATGAGCTGATAGCAAATCGTCTTGCAGGGACCAACCAGCTGCGGCGAGTAGAGACGCAAGATTGTAACAAGAGCTGATGAAGAGATACGGATAATGCTTGGTTCCATAAAGAAAACCGATCTCTAACCACGCGAAGCTTCCGCTGGTGAACGCGCCGATTACAAAGGCGGCGCACCCGACAATTCCGGCGAGCCACGCGTCTTTGTGCGGCAGCTTATATCGCAAGACGACCAGAGGACTGGTGCCAGCTATAGCGGCGAACACGATCCAAGCTCCGGTCGTTCGCAGAAGCCATGGTGAAACTATTAGCGCTGCGGTTCCCATGAACCCCGCCAGCATGCGGAGCACACTCACCCATCGTTTTTGCCATAGTGGCCAAAGGACAAAAAACGGCACCACGAATAGCAGTTGTCCTTTGAACATTGCGCCCAACGCCAGCAAACATCCGCACCAGAACCAGCGATTTTTCAAAGCGACGAGCGCGGCGAAGAGATAGAAGGGGAGGATCCAGGCATCCCACTGCGGCCACCCGTGCGCATCGAGGATCATCGATGGTTCGAGCCAGGCCGCGCTGGCTGCGGCGAGACCGCAGATTGAGGCGCGATGTTCTCGCGACAACCAGGTCGGCCATGTTGAGTGTGCGTGCACTGAGCGCTGCACACATAAGCGAACGAGAAAGAAAATCGCCGCGGCGGAAATCAATTCACAGACCAGGTTAATTTTCAACAGGGGGTTAACAAGCTTCGGATGTTCGTTGTCGACCCACGGAAATCCATCGCGCACTTCTTTGGTCCAGATGGCCATGGTCAGGAGTCGCAGCGGCGGATAGTCGAGGCCGTAATCGGCGTTGTACGCGTCCTCCTTCACCCGATCGTAGAGCCCAAGATATCCACGCAACAATCCTGTCCACGAATTGGCAGACGCTTCATCAGGCGACAAACGGCGCGCTTCTTTCAGGGTCTCTTGCCCCCAGTAAAAAGCGTTGACGATATCGTGCTGGTAACGGACATGCCGCGTATTTTGCCCGGTCCAGCGGCGAAGCTGAACCCCACCGACGAAAAGAGTGAAAATGAAAAGAGCCGCGAAAATGCGGAGGCCTATTTCACGACCCCGCGCCGAGACTATTGTACGGCCCCCAAGCATTGTGCGATCATTCCCCCAAAAAATGAAAAAGACGAACCCCGATTCGACAGTTTCCAACAGTTTGCGTTCGAAACTGTGTTTCGTCTAATCGCACTTCCTCTTATCGACAGCCGTATGGCGACTGCAAAGGCACTCCTGGGGTCTTAGACACCGAGGATTCGATTATGGCGTGAACGTGTTGACCACAGTGTGGACCGCTCTCCTTGTGCCTCTCACGGTGCTGTGCGCGACATTCCTGGCGGTAATCACCGTGCCTTTCGCCACATTCCTCGCCGTGCGGACAGGCCCAGCTTGAGCGCTGTGAACGCCGCCAATGCAGAGACCGAGCGCGAGAAATATTGAAAATAACGCTTTCATGGTACCTAAAGTTTCGTAGCCGGTAAAGCGAATGCGCCTATGTATGCCCAAGATTGCGAGTGACGTTCGCGTTAAAATTTGGCTCCAGAGGTAGGATTCGAACCTACGACCAATCGGTTAACAGCCGACCGCTCTACCACTGAGCTACTCTGGATCACCCAATTCAAAAAATGAGAGTGGGTATTTTCGCGCACGATTGGCTTCAGGCAACTGCCAATGCGCTAATTGGCCTGCAGATAGACGCATACGGCCTCGCTGCTACGAAGCTTTTGGGTACCATGAAAGCCCAACGTTCTACTTATTCGACCGACCGTTTTGTATTGGGGGCGGCACCGACGGTTTGGGAAGCCCCAAGTTCTCAGCGGCCCATTTCCGGGCAAATTGCTTGAGTTCGGCTGCGTTGTGCAGGCTGAGCTTGTGCTTAATTTTTTCACAGTGGGTTTCGATGGTCTTTTTGCTAAGATGAAATTGGTCAGCAATCTCGCGGGCGCCGTATGAAGCACCGAGAAGTTGAAACACCTGCATCTCGCGATCGGACAGGAGCTCGACGCCGACACGGCGGGAACTCGGTCTCTCGCGCAAGCTTCGCTGCACCAGAGCTGCGGCGACTCGTTCACTAAAATACAGTTCTCCAGCGAGGACCTTGCGCACTGCCCGGAGCACGTCATCGGTGGCGTTTTCCTTCATGATGTACCCAGAGGCACCGGCACGCAGCGCGCGCTCGGCGAAAATCAACTCGTCGTATTGCGAAAGGACGAGCACCTTCGTTTCGGAATGCTCGACCCGCAATGTTTTGATCAAGTCAAGCGAGTCGCCGCCTTTTAAGCGCAGATCGAGAAGCATCAGATCGGGCTTGGATTGCTCGAGGAGGCGTTTCGCGTCCGACGTATTATCCGCTATTCCAACGCAAGCTAGGTCCGGTTGCTTGTCGATCAACTGCCTGAGGCCATCGCTCAGCAGCGGATGATCCTCGACTATGATGACGGGCGACTTCATTTGGCTTTCTCCTTTCGGACTCATGGCAATCCAAAAGCAGCCAGCTGCGGTTCCAGCGGCACGCGGCACCTGACCGCTGTTCCTTCGCTGGTTGATTGCACGTCGCATGAGCCGCCGATGCACTGCGCGCGGTAGCGCATGATGCGAAGACCCATTCCTTTGCCGTTCCCGTTAGAGTCGAAACCTTTTCCGTTATCTCGTATCGTCAGCACCATGACCTCATGATTGAAAGCGAGAATGATTTGCACCTCGCGAGCCGCACCGTGCTCCACCGCATTGTGCACTGCTTCCTGAGCAATCCGATAAAGTTGAGCGGCCACCGGCGGGCTGATCGGTAACGATGAACCTTCCGCCGTAACCGTGGCTTTAACAGAGCAATCCCGACTCACGCTTGTGGCTAGCGATTGCAGCGCCGTCTTCAAATCTCCGACGCCGTCGGCCCCTTCGAGAGTGCGCGCAGTAAGCCGCGCCTGTCTGGCTGCATCATTAACAAGCTTGACAATCATACCCGCTTTGTCCGCTTCGCTGTGGCGTTCGCCGCGCAATTGTTCCTCGAGCAATTTTGCGCATAACGCGATCCCCACTAATTGCTGCCCGACGCTGTCATGTAAATCATAAGCGATGCGCCGTTGCTCGCGTGCGCAGATGTCCACCACCTCGCGCTCAAGGCGGGCGCGCTCAGCGACCTCCCTCTCAAGCAATGCGGTCTTCTGCTGTCTCAATTGCTCGAGTTCATCACGCTGCTCCTGGGCCTGCAACTCTGCCTGC
Source organism: Candidatus Udaeobacter sp. (assembly GCA_049802315.1). Taxonomy (GTDB): domain Bacteria; phylum Verrucomicrobiota; class Verrucomicrobiia; order Chthoniobacterales; family UBA10450; genus Udaeobacter. The sequence continues at coordinate 2,436 of JBARMF010000095.1, read as the reverse complement.
TTTCGCTCGCTGATGTCCATTAAAACCCCGCGCTCCCAGAACGGCTTGCCGTCGGCGTCGAACTCGACGCGGCCGCGCCTCGTGACCCAGCGAACTTTGCCATCGGGTAGCAATACTCGGTATTGACTCTCAATTTCCCTGCCCGTTCTCAGCGCATCCTCGCTAAGCTGGCGCACCAATTGACGATCTTCCGGATGGACAACGCTTCGGATGCGCTCTGCAGTGAGCTTCTCCCCCTGAGAAAAGCCAAAGAGAGCGCGATCTTTGTTGGAAAGCCAAACTTCATCGCGCGGAATGTCCCAGGTCCACACGACAAGCCCAGCCGCCTTGGTGGCCAGATCTATACGCTCTTTGCTTTCGCGCAGGGTAGCCTCGGTCATCCTTAACTGTTCTTCGGCCAGCTTGCGCTTGGTGATGTCGAGTGCAGCACCGCGGATCTGGATCGGCTGACCTTCGCCGTTAAAATCCACGTGACCGCGCCCCGCGATCCAGCGCAATCGTCCATCTGGTAATATCACCCGGTACTCAGCCTGGTATTCTGCGCCAGTGCGCAACGTGTTATCTACAGCCTGAAGCACGCTCTGACGATCCTCAGGGTGTAGCACACGTCGGAAGCGATCGAAGTCGAGCTTTTCTGACGGTGCGAACCCAAAGAGGGCGCGCCCTTTGTCCGTAATCCAAATTTCATCATGCACGATGTCCCACATCCACATGCCGAGTTCGGCAGCGCTTGCTGCCAGTTCCATGCGCTCCTGGCTTTCGCGCAAGTTAACCTCGCTCGCTTGCAGCTGCCGCGCGACATGCGCCGCTTGAGCCATGTCGTTACTCAGCTCATAGGCCATCGCCGCGATAATTCCCGAATATGTGAAGCAGAGGAAAAACGGAACCTCGATGATTCCCCAGATTACGAGCGGGACGTGCCATGCCAGAATTGCGCCGAAGATCATGCTTCCGCCGACAAATAGAGCGCGCCGCCGTTCGCCGCGTCGCCAGACGGTAATCGTGGCATCAACGAAAAAGATAAGCAGCAAGAGTAAACTCACCGAACTAAACAGGCCCCACGGATTCGCAATACCGAACGGCACCGAGATGATCTCACCGCCCCACGAGAAGTGGTGGAGTTCCGTAATTCGCCGGAAGTTAAGATTCGGCGTGAAAATGAAATTGAGAATTAATACCAGTGTCCGCAGACCGCAGATGGACCACGCTAGCCATGGTCGTCCGGCGTGGAGATAGAGTCGCACGAAAGTTACGAAGGAAACAATGAGCACCCACGTAGGCACATGTATCCAGCGCAGGAGCGCTTCGTATTGCCCGACTGTCTCGCAATGCATCATTTCTAGCTCGAACGCGGCGATGGCCGCCGCCGCGACAGCGCTGGCCGAAAACACCAAATGGACCCAGTTCTCCCGCTGTTTGCACCAGACCAGCAAGGATATCCCCGCCAACGTCAAACACGCGGCGGCATTCATCGACCAGACGATGTTGATCCAACTCATGGAATGACGGCCACTAACTGTGGAATTTATTTATTAATTCTGGGCCTAAGCTATGGGAGGGCGGATTACAAATGCGCCCGCTCCATCGAAAATTATGCAATTGTCATCTGCATAGAATTCCTGCCTTCTGCAAAAAATCTCGCCTGCTGTCAACAAAATCTTGGGCCACGCATCTCGCGCAACGGGACGGATTCGTCCTGTGCCACTTCGAAGGCTAACTTCCAACCGCCGCTGTACACAACACTGCCAGTCCCGAGACATTTCGCGACTGGCAGTGTTGATCGTTATCTAAACCCAGCAGCCTAAAGCGCCGCTGCAACTGATTTCAAATTCTCAGTCGCGTCCTTACTCTCGCTTGTTCCCGGCAGCACCTGCTCCACGAACCAATTACAGCTCGGACCCGCGGCCGCATAAAACAGTGTTACTTTATCGGTTTGGATATTGTTCAAGGAGCGAGCCGCAGAGTTTTGACTCGGGGTATGCATTGTAAGGGCGCTAACCCCGGCCACGGCCACTGCCACGAGCATTGCCGCGACAAGACGTTCAGTGATTCCAGCTAAGGCTTCTTTCATGAATTCGAACACGTCGAGTATGCCGGCTGGTTTTCAACAACAAAAAAGCTGTGCATATAAAACGGAGGTGATTGTTGCTCAATATTTTGGCGCTAGCGAAGCGACAACTGCTTCAAAACGCGGGTCGTTTCGCAACGGATCCCACAGCGGATGAAGACGCAAGTAGCCGTAAGTCACATGGCTCCCTGGCAGTTTGGCTGCTTCCGCCAGTTCTTCAATTGCGCGGTCTTTGTCGCCTGTCCACGCATGAATGATTGCCAGGTATTGGGTTAATACCGAACCCTCGATCGCGCTCTTGCTAGCGGGCATCAATTCGGCCGCGCGCGCGCCCTCGCGAATCGCGTTCTCCTTGTTTCCCAAGGCGG
>JBARMF010000094.1:0-4411 GCA_049802315.1 Candidatus Udaeobacter sp. | reverse complement strand
CTGGTTAGTCCGCCGTTGCGTCTTGAACTGCAATGTGAAGGTCGCCACCCTCAGCGCGCCGGCCCTGCACCTCCCCACGCCGAGGGCGAGAGGTCGAGTGGAGTCACCAGCGACGGGGAAGCGTTCTTCATTTCCGCTCCCATCGGAATTGTCTGCGGTGTACCTCTGACGCGAGCCAGGAATCCGTGGGCAATGCCGGCAGCATCGGCGTAACGACCAACGATAATCCCCTGCTGATTGATTCCGTTAAGCGATGTGAAGGTTGAGCCGGGATAGTCGAAAGTGAAGAAATTGTTTGGCGCGGTAAAGAAGAGTCCATGAGTCGCGCCTGAGGCGTCCGCATATCTGCCCACCACGTCGTTCTTATTGTCAACTCCAAACAGGACTGTCGCAGTGGAGCCCGGAGGATCGATCGGGAAGTGCAGCGCCCCATTCTTATCCCGGTAGTAGCCGTGAAGGACTCCTGCGGCGTCGATATAGTACCCTACCGTCAACTTTTTGTTATTATTGATCTCGTAAGCAAGGGTCAAGATAGCTCCCGGGACGGTCCACGTCGTTAAGTTTCCGCCACGGCCGACGAACGCTTGGAAGATTCCGCTGCCGTCATCAAACCCGCCGGTAAACTCCCCGGGATCGTTTATCGAAAGCAGATTGGTTTGGACCGCGCCGGGAACATCGTATTCCGTGAAGGTGCCGCCCGACCAGAAGAACGAGTGAACCGTGCCATCGCTGATCACGTAGTCACCGGCCACTGTGCGCGAGTTATTGATGCCGCGTCCTTCGGTAAAACCCACCGTATCGTTAGGGTCAACGATCGGCTCGCTATAGCTACCATTGCTAAAGCGGACAAAACCGCGCGTCACCCCGTTCACATCGATGAACTCGCCAACCACGTCGCCTCTTTCGTTAATCTTTTGCGGCAACGTCGAATTTCCCGTCCCGGGATAATCAAAAGTGGTAATCACTTCAATAGAGCCCGAGTTCCGTGCTTGCTGAGCGAACGTCCCCATCAATGGGAACACGAACAGAACTGCCAGAATGCTGATAAGTATTGGTTTTGCTTTCATGATGTTTATTTCCTCCTTAGTTGAATTTCCATTCCTAAAGCGCCGATGGGGTAAAGGCACAATGCCCAGTTGGCGAATTTCGATGTGACCACTTTGCGTGCTACGGCTATTCCTACGACCCCGCAGGCGGATGATCAGGTCATCTGTTTGAATCACTCAGAACTGAACCGTAAGCCCATGGGCGAGGCCATCAATTTGGGTCGTTGACGCGTATCGCGACGACCGGAAACGCTTTATCGTGCGTGCGGATGAAAAGCTAAGTGCATTTTTAGAATAGAATCGGCGATTCGACTCGAGCGATCCGTCGACACTTCGTCCGCGTACATCGGAACACTGCACCGCCGAAATTTTGACCATTGCCATTAACCAAAGCAAATAAATAGGGTTACAGTGATATAAGATCGAAGTTGGTAACATCCCTCGCTACGATGACTACGAGCCCTCGCGCCCCTGATTATCCGCTGGGCAACACCGACGCCGAACATGAGCGACTGATCCGGCAAGCTGCGCGTGTTGCTCCCATCACTGAAAGATTCTTTCGCGAGGCGGGCATTGGACGCGGGCAACGCGTTCTGGATCTCGGGTCGGGGGTAGGAGACGTGGCGATGCTAGTTGCGCGGCTGGTGGGTCCTGCGGGCGAGGTTGTGGCCATCGAGCGGGACCCGAAGGCCATTACGAAGGCCCGCGCTCGGGTGACCGAGGCCGGCTTTCACAACGTAAGCTTCAACGAGTCGAATGTGGACGAGATCCAGGACGGAAAGCCTTTTGATGCGGCGGTGGGTCGTTTTATTCTGATGTACCTGCCCGATCCGGTTGCAACCTTGCGCTCAATTTCACAAGCGGTGCGGCCTGGAGGAGTGTTTGTTTTTCAGGAGCCATGCTGGGTCCCGGTCCTTGCGCATTTGGCATCGCTGCCTCTCTGGTTCGCAACAGCCTCTCTTATTGACAAGGCAATGCGCGCATCCGCCAACCACGACATGGGAACGGAGCTCTACCAGACATTCGTGGAGGCTGGATTGCCTGAGCCTGCCATGCGCATGGAATTGCCCGTGGGAAAGGAGCCCTACCTGGCACAATGGTATTACGATACCTTATGCAGTGTGCGACCGCAGATGGAGCGGTTGCATCTGCCTATCGAGTCCCTGGGTAGCCTTGACACCCTCGTGCAGAGGCTGCAAGCCGAGGTTGTAGAATCGAAGACTGTTGCGTGCTGGTTTGCATCAGTCGGTGCGTGGTGCCGCAAAACTTAGCCGAACGTAATGTTTGATGTTCGAGGTAGGATGTTTGATGTAGCTACAGCCCTACCATTGCTTATCTATTTGACTCATGATCTTCTCAGCTCATTCGCCCTCGCCGGCAATCCCGTCCATCTCGCAGATTTCCAATCTGGTCGATTCTCGTTAGGCCGCATGAAAGTTCTCGTCTTCGGCAACTCTGGCTCCGGAAAAAGCACGTACGCACGAGCGTTGGCGGCACGGGAATGTATCCCGCACCTCGACCTCGACGCGATCGTTTGGGAACCCGGCAAGATTGCAGTGCAGCGCTCGACTGAGTCAGTCGCGGCTTCTCTTCAAGGTTTCATTGATTCGCACCCTGCTTGGGTTATCGAAGGCTGCTACGGCGAACTGGTTCGAGCGGGGTCGACTCAATGCACGCTGCTCGTCTTCCTCAACCCGGGAATCGATGCGTGCCTGGCAAACAATCTCAAGCGGCCCTGGGAGCCACACAAGTACGCTTCGCTCGAGCTTCAAAACAACATGCTTAGTCAGCTTCAAGAGTGGGTGGCCGGTTACTATCAGCGAAAGGACGCGTGGTCATACCGGGTCCATCGTGAAATCTTCGATGCATTCACAGGGCCGACGGTCGAGCATCGTGAGCTCGGTGCTTATCCGGAAATGCAATGAAACGCACATGGACGATCATCGGCGTACGCGACGTGCGCGGCAGCTTTAAGTGGTACCAGTCGCTCTTCGGCCAGCCCGAGACGGGTCCGGGCCATGATTACTTTGGTCAGATTCTGGATACGGATGGAACCGTCCTGCTTTGCCTCCACGAGTGGGGTGCGCACGAGCATCCCTCCTTGATGAGTCCGGACGAGGGGTCACCTGGCAACGGGCTTCTCTTGTTCTTCCGCGTCGACGACTACGAGATGGCCCTCAAAAGGGCACGCGCTCTCGTCGACCGGTTCGGAGAGGAACCTCACGTGAACCCGAATACTCAAACAAGGGAATTCTCACTCCGGGATCCTGACGGATACTACGTCACGATTAGCGAGCTCTGTGCGCCCCAGCGAAGCCAACCCGTTAGGCGCCATGAATGAACTTCTCGTAGGCAAGATTCACGCTGGCTTCGGCGATGCTGCTCGCTGGTTGAAGCTTTTTAATGCCGCCTACAGCCAGAAGCTAGGGATGTCTGTATTCCTCGGCTCGCTGAACATCGCACTCGATCACGTGTTTGATTGGTTTCATGAGCGCCATGAAGCTCGCAGAATTTGGTTCGACAGAGAAGAGTACGGCGGCAAGCGCGATATACTGCTGCTTCGCTGCGATTTGGTTAGTCTCGATCATCGACGAGCGTTCTTGTGGACGCCGACGACTGCGGCAAGGGATCGACGAGATCCGTGGGTCGTCGAGATCGTCGCGGACGTCAATCTGAGAGAGCATTTCGGCTTGCAGGATGGCGATGTGGTAGAGATCAGAGTGCCCAGTTAAGCTAAACTTTGGCAACGATGAAAGAAGTGCTTGGCGCCTGCGACCCACAGCAGCGCGACGTATTATGCAGCGGAACGAAGATGTTCCTTTTCTGGTGTCTTCCGTCGCTTGCGTTTGCGCTCGGCTTCTTCATATCGCCTGGGTTGAAAACGATTTTGTGGACGTTGTCACTTGGGTTCATGGGCGCGGTATGTTTACTGAATGCCTCGCGGTGCGGTCGCACTCACTGTTACTTCACGGGCCCGTTTTTCATACTCTGTGCTGTTACTTCGTTGGGTTATGGTATTGGGCTGCTACCATTTGGGCCGTCCGGATGGAAATGGATTGGTAACATAACAATTATCGGCGCGATCGTGCTCTGCTGCATTCCGGAACTCGTTCTCGGCCGGTATCGGCGAAATAGACCAGGATGAATTATAAGGCTGAAATGAAAATAGATCGCGCCGCCGCCGGCCGTGGCTTACCGCGTATCGCAAACTTGGGGCACGCGGTCTTTGCTGCGACCATGATCGGCCTCGGAGTCCTGGGTCTGATCAAGGGCGAGTTCACTCCTATATGGAGTGGGGTGCCCAAAGATATGCCAGCCCGCGAGGTACTGGCCTATCTCTGCGCCTTCATATCCCTGGGATCTGG